>JAFDEW010000387.1 GCA_019310125.1 Deltaproteobacteria bacterium
CCCTTATTGTATCGGCGCGTATCCCTTTTCAGGGGCCGGGCGCGCCCGCTGCATGGGGGAAAAAGACGGCTTTGTCAAGCTCATCGCCCATTCTAAAACCGATCGAATTTTGGGCGTTCATATCATCGGACCGCGCGCCGCGGACATGATCGCCGAATGTGTCCTGGCGATTGAATTTGGTGCAAGTTCCGAAGACATCGCCCGGACCGTCCATGGCCATCCCACCTTTGCCGAAGCTTTGCAGGAAGCGGCCATGGCCGTACGCAAGTGCTCCATTTATGCGTCTTGAAATACTGTCATGTAAGGATTTGAGGATAACTACGACAGATATTTCAAAAAGCTTTTACTTATTCTTTGAGGATAACTACGACAGATATTTCAAAAAGCTTTTACTTATTCCTGGACACTCTGGTATCCCTATAAAAAAGGACTGATGGGAATACAGGGACAATACTTCAAAAGATGGCTCACCAAGATTTCCTCTGAAGATTCTCGCTGGAAGGATTGGGAAAAAAGATATCCGGATTCATTCATTTTACGATAGACGAATTTTTTTAATAATTTAAAGAAAAAGGAGGAAACAATGAAAAAATTATTAATTGCTTTAAGTTGTGTTGTTTTTGTATTGGGTATTGCAATCGGATCAACAGTTTTTGCGGAAATGCCGGGCCCTGATCCGGATGCGCTGTGGAACCATATTACCAAGGTTTCTCCTTACAAAGAATGGTCTTTCTGGCCGGATCACCAAGGCATGCAGCCGGGCCGTGCTCCACATGGACCACTGCACAAAGTTTATGTTAATGACCAAGCCTTGAATTCATCGAAACCTCCACTCCAGTATGGGGCTATTGAGGTTAAGGAAAATTATAGCCCGGCGAAAGAACTCAAAGCAATTACGGTAATGTACAAAATCAAGGGATACAATCCCAAAGACGGGGACTGGTTCTGGGTAAAATATACACCCGACGGCAAAGCAGAAAAGTTTGGAAAACCTAAAGGCTGTATTGGCTGCCATGGAACCAGAGCAAAGAATGACTTTGTTTTGATCCACGAATTTAAATAAATTCCTTTTATAGGGAGCAGCATTACGGAGGTTTATCGCTTTGCTTGTTATCCATCCTATTCTTCAGCTTTCTGCCACTCTGATGGCTTTATATGTGTTTTACCTTGGATTTCAGCGTTTCCGCTTTCTTCATTTTAAACAAAAGGTGAAGTTCAACTGGAAACGACATGTTATTCTGGGTAAAATAGCAATGGTATCATGGCTGGCCGGCATGGCAGGTGGGATATGTATAGCGTATCTTTACTGGCATAGATTCTTGATAACAGGAACCCACGGCAAACTTGCCATTGTGATGCTGCCCCTTATACTTTTTGGGCTGGTTTCGGGCCTGTACATGAACCGGGTTAAGAAAAAACGCAAACTACTTCCCTTTGTTCATGGCTTTGTGAGTTTAATTGTTCTTGCTCTGGCCTTATATCAAATTTATAGCGGCTGGTGGGTTTATAATGTCTATGTATTAGGGAATTAGAATGCGGATAGAAGGCAATACCATAATGTTTTGCTGCTGATAACGCAAATTTCAAAACCAAGGAACGAACCTAGTAACAGTAAAGAATCTACGCCCAAAAGACTTGGATTTCTAAGCTAAATTAAAAAAGGAGCAGATCATGGCTGATTATGATTTCGATATAGGCGTTATCGGTGGGGGTGCTGCCGGCTTAACCGTTACATCCGGTGCCGCCCAACTGGGAGCCAAAACACTGTTGGTTGAAAAAGAAAAAGATCTTGGCGGTGACTGCCTGCATTTTGGATGTGTCCCCAGTAAAACGTTGATCAAAACCGCTCATGTTTATCACCAGATGAAAAATTCCAAAGCCTTCGGTCTACCCCAAATTGAGCTGCCTCCGGTAGACTTTGGGCAGGTGTCAAAAAGAATTCAATCCGTGATAAGCATCATTCAAAAGCATGATTCCGAAGAAAGATTTTGCAATCTTGGGGCCAAGGTAGAATTTGGAGACCCAAAATTTACAGATGAACACACCATCCGGCTGAACGGAAAATCTTTATCCGCCAAGTACTGGGTCATTGCAACAGGTTCCTCTCCGGTAGCTCCTCCCATTGAAGGACTGGCTAAGACCCCTTATATCACCAACAAGGAGATCTTTTACCTTGATCATCTGCCTGAGTCTATGATCATTTTAGGCGGCGGTCCCATAGGAACAGAAATGGGACAGGCGTTTAACCGTCTGGGAACAAAGGTTTATATTGTGGATCGTGGTGAACAGATCCTGGGAAAAGAGGATAAGGATATGGCCGATGGGGTGATGAACGTCATGCGATCCGAAGGTGTGGTCTTCCACTTGAATGCTTCCATTGAAGCTGCAAAAGATCTGGGAAGCCAAAAACAAGTGGTCATAAAAAATGCTGAGGGCAAAACCATCCGCCTGAATGCTGAAACTATTCTCGTGGCCATGGGCAGATCCGCCAATGTCCAAGAACTGGGCCTCGAAGATATTGGTGTTCAATTTGATAAAAGAAGCATCACGGTAGATAAACGGCTAAGGACAAATCACAAACACATTTATGCGGCCGGAGATGTGAACGGAGGCTTCCAGTTTACCCATGCCGCCGGGTACGAAGGGGGCATTGTCATCAGCAACGCAATTTTTCATCTTCCCCGGAAAACCGATTATACTTTTCTGCCATGGTGCACCTACTCAGATCCCGAACTGGCAAGCATCGGGATGAATGAAAAAACAGCACAGGCGGCGGGAATCGATTATGCGGTTTGGACAGAGGAATTCAAAGACAACGACCGAAGCCTGGCAGAGGGTGAAAAAGTCGGCAAGATTAAAATGATTCTAAATGAGAAAGAAAAGCCGGTGGGGGTTCAAATTTTAGGCCCCCGAGCGGGTGACCTGATCGGTGAATGGGTGGCAACGTTAAACGGGAAGGTAAAACTTTCCACTCTGGCTTCTGCTGTGCATCCCTATCCCACCATCGGTGAAATCAATAAAAAGGTTGCCGGACCGATAAGATTAAGAAAAGTCTCAAGTTCTTTTTCCATCTTAAAGGGAGGGCATGCACTCCTGAAGCCTGTGAAGAATGATGGCAAAGTAAAAAGTCCAACTTCTGCGTTGCGCTGAATTCCTCGTCACTGCGACGTACTATACGTACGTCTCATTCCTCGGAATTTGCGCGCCTTGAATTTGGAACTTTTTACTTTGCCATCAAAATCTTACTTTTTACGAGATCGTCAAGAATAGAGGAATATATTTTTTAGACAGGATCAACAGGATAGTTTCGGTCTTTCATTTTTCACAGTTTCTTCCGGAAACTGTGGAACTTATAAATAAATCCTATAATTCCTGTGGATCCTGTCTGATAACCATTATTAAATTAAGCGTTAGGAAACAAACAAAAATGGAAACATACTACAAACCGGAAGACTTGCTTAAATTTGAAGAGATCGGCAAAGAAGTGCCCGAACTCGCGAAAAAGTTTTTTGAGTATTACGGCGCCGTGTTCGCCAAAGGTGAGCTTACCGAAAGAGAAAAGGCCCTCATTGCCCTTGCAGTCGCACATGCCGTCCAGTGTCCCTACTGTATTGATGCCTATACACAGGCCTGTCTCGAAAAGGGGTCTAATCTCGCGGAAATGACAGAAGCGATCCATGTGGTAACGGCCATTCGCGGCGGTGCTTCGCTGGTTCACGGCATTCAGATGCGCAACATTACTGAAAAGTTATCAATGTAAAATCCTGGCCCGGAGGACCAGGTTTTCAATCTAAAACAAGATTCAGGGAAGATATGCTTAACGAGCAAACATTACATGAAAAAGATACGGTTGGTGTTCCCCCGTTCAGCCTGACCCTTTCCGGTCACGGCCTTAAATTAAACCGGGCGAAAACCCATACCTTACAGGTGAATGTTGGTTTTCTTTGCAACCAGACATGCCGTCACTGTCATCTGAATGCCGGCCCGGCCCGTAAAGAAAATATGGAATCTGGAATCGTAGACGAAGTTGTTTCCTATGCCCGGCGAAGCCAATTTGAAACCATAGACATCACCGGTGGCAATATCAGCAGGCTGATACAAGAAATGTCTCCCTTGGCATCACGGCTCATGCTGCGCTCGAATCTGTCAGCCTTGAACGACGGTAACATAGACCATTTGTTTGAACTGTTGAAATCTTATCGCGTAATCATTGTCGCCTCTTTTCCTTCTTTAAATGAACTCCAGACAGATTCACAGCGGGGTGACGGTATCTTTAACATCAGCATCGATGGGCTTAAAAAGCTGAATGCCATCGGGTATGGACACAAAGGATCCGGCCTAATACTCAAT
>JAFDEW010000388.1 GCA_019310125.1 Deltaproteobacteria bacterium
CACGATTGGCATATGCTCTGGCCATGTGGATCAACCCGAACAATCATGCGTTGGACGGAGGGCGTGCCAGTTCTGCGATGGAAAAGGAGGCCGTTGCTCAAATTGCTCAAATGTTTGGCTGGAAAGACCATCTCGGGCATCTTTGCGGAGGGGGAACCATGGCGAATATGGAAGCGCTTTGGGTCGCCGGCCGACTCCATCCGGGCCGGAAAATTGTTGCATCCAGCCAAGCGCACTATACGCACCGTCGTATTTCTGATGTTCTGCAACTCGATTTCACATCTGTTCCCGTTGACAGCCGCGCCAGGTTAGACCTTAACGCATTGGAAAAAATCCTCCGCCAGGAAGACATCGGTACGGTGGTGGCAACCCTTGGAACCACCGGATGCGGTTCGGTCGATCCTCTACATGAACTCCTTGATCTCCAACACCAGTATGGGTTCCGCGTGCACGTGGATGCTGCCTATGGCGGCTATTTCGCACTGGTTGACAATCTTGATTCCAACGCCCAAGCCTCGTTCGATTGTCTGAATAAAGTGGATTCTATTGTTGTGGATCCCCACAAGCACGGATTACAGCCGTATGGATGCGGCTGTGTATTGTTTCGCGACCCTGCCGTTGGTACCATATACAAGCATGACTCGCCCTATACCTATTTCAGCTCAAATGAACTGCACCTGGGAGAGATAAGTCTGGAGTGTTCCCGACCCGGTGCCTCAGCAGTGGGTCTCTGGGCCACCCTGAGACTTATGCCCCTGGTAAAATCCGGAGAATTCGCCCAGGGTCTGGCCCGGTGCCGGGATGCGGCATGCGTCCTGTTTCAACGCCTCAAGGAAGACAGCCGGTTCTTAACCGTGTTTCCTCCCGAACTGGACATTATTGTCTGGGCCCCCCGGGCATCCAAAAGCAGTACAATCTCTAAACGTTCCAGAGCTTATTTTGAGCAGGCTGCCAAGGCCCATTTGCATCTGGCGCTGGTGGATCTGCCCGCGGAGTTGGCCCGGCCTCATTGGCCTGGTATCAGCTTTGATGAGCCTGCCGTCACCTGCCTTAGGTCTTGCCTGATGAAGCCGGAGCATTTCGAATGGATTGATAGAATCTGGCGCATTCTCACAAGAATAGCAGACACGGAATAGATGAATTTCAAACGAATTCATAATTCAGAGATTGACGGGAATGTTACGATCTGGTCCCGTCATTGCTAAGAAATCAAAGGGGAACCATGAAAAATTTAATATTGGGAATTATTCTTAATCTGATCTTATGCTTGCCTGTTGCTGCCGACACTTCTTTATGGAAGGTTCAACTGCATAACTCCGTAACATACATAGGGGGCACGTGTCATGTACTTCGAAAATCTGATTATCCCTTGCCGGAGGAATTTGTAAAAGCATACGAAGATTCTGATATAATTGTCTTCGAAACGCAACTTGAAGAGTTGAACACTCCGAAAACACAAGAGATGATAATCAAAAAAGGAATTTATAATGATGAGTTGAGTCTTGACAAAGTATTATCGCCCCAGACTTACGATTATTTGCGCCAATATTGTGAAGCTTCGGGAATTCCAGTCCTTTCATTGAACAAGTTAAAGCCGTCCATGGTTGTTTTAACGTTGCTTGGCTTAGAGTTGCAGAAGCTGGGTATCAATCAAACCGGTGTTGACAATTACTTTCACCATAAGGCAACAATGCAAGGAAAAAAGATTGAAGGGTTAGAAAGCGTTAACCAACAAATCGAATTTGTTCTATCCATGGGAGAAGGTAACGAGGATGATTTCATTGAACACTCAATTAAAGACTTAAAGAACACAAGGCAAATACTTAATGATCTCATTGCGGCTTGGAGGCAAGGGGATGAGGATAAACTGTATAACCTCTATATTGCACCCATGAAAAAGGATTATCCGAATCTTTACTCAACCTTAATTGCTGAAAGAAACCGTGAATGGCTGCCAAAAATTAAACGCTATCTTCAAACTTCCCAAAATGAATTCATCCTGGTGGGCGTAGGACACCTGGTTGGTACAGACGGAATTATCGATCATTTGAGAAGATCCGGCTATATAATCAACAAGCTCGATTAGGTGAACCTTACTTGGTGAGGCTTCACGACGGTGTGTATCTCTTTCCAACCGACTGAAACTTGTGCTTTAGCACCCGTAAGCCCGAGCCGAGCCGGAGTTGTTAAGAACAATTCGTCACTTAATTATCCCATTGATTTTTTAAGTAATAATTTCATTCGTCTCGGGCTAACGCGTGCTAAAGCTCTTCAAACAGTCAGTCAGTTTCCAAGAGAAACACGCCATCGCTCCGCTGCTCCGAAATCAAATGCGTTTACCCTGCCTGACATTGGGCAAAATGTTGCGGAAATACTCATCTGATGCTATATTAAAAACATGGCAATCAAAACCTATACAAAACGTCCTTCTAAAAGAACCAAGATTGTTGCCACACTGGGTCCGGCCTGCGACACTGAAGACACGCTGCGGAAAATGATACTGTCCGGATTAGACGGGGTCCGTATTAACTTTTCTCATAGCAGTCACGATTATCTGGATCCTCTGATCAAACGGATTCGGAAATTAAGCCAAGAAATGGGGGTCCCTGTTCCCATTATCGGTGATTTGCGAGGCCCTCGCGTTCGCGTGGGAGAAATTCAAGGAAATAGCGTTGACTTAAAAACAGATCAAAAAATTTGTTTGACCCCTCAAAACTCAGCGGGAAACAATAATTTTATTTCCGTGATGACGGAAACATCGAGCTTGAAGTGGAAAAAATTGAAAGCAATGGCGACGTATGGTGCCGCGTACTCCAGGGCGATAAGCTGTCCAGCCACCGGGGCATTAATCTTCCGGGGCTGCGGGTCAGCCTGCCGTCAATCAGCGAAAAGGATTACGGCGATATTGATTTTGCCGTTAAACAGGATATTGATTTTCTGGCCTTGTCTTTTGTTCAGTGTGCCGATGATGTGCGTCAGTTAAAAGATTATTTGTCCCAAAAAGGAGCAGACATTCCGGTCATCGCCAAAATTGAACGACAGAATGCCTTTGATGATATTGAGGCAATTGTTCGGGAAGCCAATGGTGTTATGGTGGCCCGGGGGGATCTGGCTCTGGAGATCATTCCGGTAATCACGGCCACCCAAATGCTCGAATCCATGATTGACATGCGCAAACCCACTCGGGCCGAGGCCACAGATGTAACCAACGCTATTTTAGACGGCACGGACGCCCTAATGCTGTCCGCTGAAACGGCCATCGGCCGGTATCCTGTTGAAACCGTTGCCATCATGTCAACACTTGCCGTTTCCACCGAGACGGCCTGGTTTGGGGGTAAGTTGTCCGGTGCTTTGCCGTTTAGCCCGCCCCGGGAAATAGAGCCGGCCGTTGCGTATGCCGGCAATTTGGTGGCCAACACAGTATCCG
Source organism: Deltaproteobacteria bacterium (assembly GCA_019310125.1). GTDB lineage: Bacteria > Desulfobacterota > Desulfobacteria > Desulfobacterales > UBA11574 > S5133MH16. The sequence goes on from JAFDEW010000388.1 coordinate 3,428, forward strand.
CCAAAGCGATCGTGGCCTACACCGCCTCCGGCATGACCGCCGGCAGGGTGGTCTGCCACCGGCCTCAACAGCCCGTGCTGGCCCTGGCTGCATCGTCCAAAGTCCAGCGACGACTGGCCCTGACCTGGGGTGTGCAAAGCGCATTGGCCAAAATAATAAAAGAAACCGACGATATCGTTGCTGTTGCGCTCAATGAGGTACAGCGTTACGGCCTTGCAGGCAAAGGAGACACAATTGTAATCATTGCCGGTACCCCCCCCCATGGCCAAAGTGGTCGTACCAATACCCTTAAGGTCGAACGGGTGTGAATCACGGCTGTTGGCAATATGAAAATTCATGTTCGTCTGCGCTACGTATTTAGCTTTGGGGAAAAGATGTCAGGTTTCAGGTGTCAGGGTCGAGGAATTTGAAGAGCTGAAACCTGACACCTGAACACTGACACCTTACGATTGAACTCAATAACCAACAATCTTGATTTACACCCAGGTCGAACGAATTCCTTAACTAGTGCCCGAACGAAAACTAGGATTTTTCGTTAAGATCAAGGAAGGCGAAAATTTTAACCACAGACATACATTGAGTATTTCGAGGATTAAAATTTGAGCCTGACGCAGATATTGGCGAAAAAGACAGTTTTCGTTCAGGCACTAACTATGGGGTAAATCATTTACGGCTAAAATCAGCAGGACCTTATTGAACTATCTTAATTTGATGAACTCGTAAAAAGTCCGATTTAGACGGTTTCGTAAAAAGTTCAAATTCAAGGCGTGCAAATTTTGTAATCATGAGGCGTACTTTTCGTACGTTGAATGATTGCGAACCGTCTAAATTGACACCCCGTAACCGGCAACGGACCAATAGCATATGAGAGTCGCGATTATTTCCGATATTCATGGTAATTTGGATGCGTTTGGACAAGTCTTGAACGATATCGACACTTCGGGTATTGATGCCGTTGTTTGTCTGGGGGACAATGTGGGTTACGGCCCCGAGCCCGAACAAGTGATTCGACAGGTTCGAAAACGCAATATTCCGTGTGTTATGGGAAATCATGAGCGGGCAGTGTCGGATCGCGCGCATTTGGACCGGTTTAATCCCACCGCCCGGAAATCTTTGCAGAAAACAATGACCATGCTGTCCGAGGAATCCATCAATTATATAAACGGGATGAAATCATCCTTGGTAGTTTACCAAAGCCGGTTTGTTCACGGGTTTCCCCCGGACTCCACGGATACCTATTTATTTCAGGTGGCCGATGACATTCTCGATCAGACTTTTAGAAAAATGAAAGAACGACTTTGTTTTGTGGGGCACACCCATGAGCTGGGACTCATCGGATTTGACGGCAAGGTATCCCAACATATTTCCCTTAAAGAGGGAATTGTGAAACACTTGCACCAAGATATAAAATATATCGTCAATGTGGGCAGTGTGGGACAACCCAGAGACGGCAATAACAATGCAAAATACGTGATTTGGAATACATCGGAGGATTCCCTTGAAGTAAGATTTGTTCCTTACGATATTGCAGCGGTCGTGGGCAAAATCATGGCCGCAGGACTTCCCAAGGTGCATGCGGATCGGTTATGGTAAGGGAGAACACTCCACAACAGCGTGTATCTCTTTCCAACCGACTGAAACTTGAGCTTAAGCACCCGTAAACCCGAGCCGCGCCAGAGGTGTTAAGAACAATTCGTCGATAAATTGTCCCATTGATTTTTTAAGTCATAATTTCATTCGGCTTGGGCTAACGTGTGCTAAAGCTCTTCAAACAGTCAGTCAGTTTCCAAGAGAAACACGCCGTCGCTCCGCTGCACCGAAATCAAATGTGTTTACTCTGGACCCTAAAAGCGCTGAAACCTTAACTGTTTTATGCTGGTTTTTTTTACAGACAAATGAATACCATCGGTAAATATAAAATACGCGGGCTTCTGGGCAGAGGCGGCATGGGCAAGGTCTATAAAGTGGAACTGCCGGTTATCCGTAAGATTGCCGCATTAAAACTGCTTTCCCCCAATCCCCATCTGGTTCAACTAATGGGTAAAAATGCCATTCGGAATCTTTTTATTTCCGAAGCCATTACCATGTCAAATCTAAGACATCCCCATATCGTGGAAGTGTGGAATTTCGATGAAACAGAGGACGGAAAGCTTTTTTATGTCATGGATTATTATTTTAATAATCTTGGCATCATAATCGGAGAATCTTATATAACCGAAGCGTCCTCCCGAATTATTAAGCTTGATAAAGCCATTAAATACACTCGGCAAATTCTTCTGGGACTGGCCTGTCTTCATCATTTTGGTATCGTACACCGGGACATTAAACCCTTTAATATATTGGTAACGGATATAGATACCATAAAAATTTGTGATTTTGGGCTGTCCAAGGTCAGAGGAGAGAATTTTAAAGGACCCGAAAATCTCAAGGTGGGTTCGCCCTGGTATGCCGCGCCCGAACAAGAAACCAATCCGGATAAAGTGGATCGCCGTGCGGATATTTATTCAGTGGGAATCATGCTTTACCGGATGCTTACGGGTGACCTTCCCGCGGAAAATTATGAAAAACCGAGCAAGATCAATGCCGATCTGGACCCCACGTGGGATGCGTTTATTGCCAAGGCCATTGCCACGGAACATCAAAACAGATTTGGCGATGCAAACCAGATGGTAAAAGAACTCGATCGCCTGGATAACGCATGGAAAGAGAAAAAAGAAAACATCTGTAA
>JAFDEW010000091.1 GCA_019310125.1 Deltaproteobacteria bacterium
ATCGTAGATTTAATGCAAAGCATTATTTAACAGGGTAAATGTTTTGGGATTTGTTATTTGGAATTTCAATAAGTCAATGAACTTTTAATAAAGCAAATCCCCTCTGGGGATAACCAAAACCTGGTCCTCTGGGCCAGGATTCTTTACTGAGATCTTACATTTGTCCGTGTTATTTGTTGCGGGCTTCAGACAAAATTAACAGAAATCATAACATTCTGGAACGTTAAAATAATGGAAAACTTGGTTTCGGCTTGACCGGTTGGAAATTGAGCGATATATATTCGGTGGAGTTAGATTATGAAAGCAAAGAATAAAAAGAGAACATATCGTACGGGGAAATTGCCTTTTTTGACCAATGTTATTGCCCATACCGTTAATCTGGCGATTGTGGGCGGAGGCAGAGCCTGTAAATACTTCATAGAGCTTCTCTATGATGAACGTTTTCCTTTTCTGGATATTAACATCGTCGGTGTCTGCGACATCAACCCGGAGGCCGAAGGATTTGTTCTGGCCAAAAAGCTGGGAATATATACCACAAATAACTTCGAAGATCTTTTTAAGATCAAACAGCTGGACAGCATCCTTGAGCTTACCGGCAGCCAAGAGGTCCTGCTGGAGATCATACGCCTCAGACCCAAAGGTGTCGGAGTTCTGGAACACAACATCGGAAGGTTGTTAAGAAATTTTTTCATGATTGACCAGCGCCTGCAAGTAACAGAGCATCAATTGATCGTTGAAAAGATGTTCTCAGACTTTCTTATCCAGCAGAGCACGGCTGCAATAATGATTTTAAATACAGATTTCACAATTGCTGAAACCAATAAAGCTTATTTAAAGATGGTCAACAAGTCCAAAGAAGAAGTTACCGGAGCATACTGTTATAAAATTTCTTATGGGTTTAATGCACCCTGTTCGAGCTGTAGGCCCGAGATGAAATGCCCCATGGTGGAAACTTTGAGAACCGGCATATCTTCTTACGTGCTGCACGAGTATCCCGGTTCGGGAGATCGACCCTCCTTTTACAATATCGTCACCTATCCTTTAAGAAATGAAAGTGGTGAAATATTTCAGATCATCGAGGTATTCAGGGATATTACAGAGGAATTTTCACATCGATGGGATAAGCGGGTCAAGGAATTAAAGTCTGATCTTCAAAAACTGATCCAGGAAGATCGCATGATCTCGCTGGGCAAACTGGCGGCCAGTTGCGCCCACGAAATAAACAATCCCATTCAGGGATTATTAACGTTCAGCCATTTGATGCAGGAAATACTTGCTGAAGGCGATCCCAGTTCTAACGACCTGGAACAGTTCAAAAAACATCTTGATTTAATGTCCAAAGAATTGGAACGATGTGGCGAAATCGTTTCCGGCCTTCTCTCGTTTTCCCACGAATATAGCATGGAATATAAGAACCTGGAATATAAGGATATAGATTTTAACGAAATTCTCGAGGCAGTCTTAAGATTGACTCGACATAAAATGAAACTTCAAAATATTCAACTCATACCCAACCTATCTCCAAAACCCTTGCGGGCAAAAGGAGATACCAACCAATTGCAGCAATGCTTTCTAAACTTGATTTTCAACGCCATTTCAGCCATGCCAAAGGGGGGGGAACTGTATATAGTTTCCAAACTCGATAGTAAAAAAAATGCTTGTATAGAAATCCGCGACACCGGATACGGAATCCCTGAGGAAACCCTTGATCACATTTATGATCCGTTTTTCACCACAAAGGAGGCAGGGGAAGCCACCGGCCTGGGGCTGTCTATCGTCTATGGTGTCACAAAAAATCATGGAGGTAACATTAAAGTCAACACCAAGGTAGGAGAGGGGACCTCATTTATTTTAAATTTTCCTACCCATTAACCTCTTGAGTCATGTGATGGAGGACGCCTATGGATGACAAGATGAGCATCATGGTTGTGGATGATGAAGAAATCGTCCGGGAATCCCTTTTCCATTGGTTTAAAAAATATGGCCATGTGGTGGAAACTGCGTCATCGGGCTTCGAAGCGTTGGATAAATTGGAAAAGCACCCTTTTCAGCTCTTGTTTGTGGATATAAAGATGCCCGGAATGGATGGCATAGAACTGCTGGAAAAGGTAAAGGCAGAATATCCTGATACCATCGTTATCATCATCACTGCATATGGATCCATTGAATCGGCGGTAAAAGCCATGCGAATCGGGGCCAGCGACTACCTGCTTAAGCCCTTCAAGCCGGATCAGCTTGCTCTTGTGATGGAAAGAGCATCGCGTCAAAAGAGACTTTTATTCGAGCACGACTATTTGAAAGGGCGTTTGGAGAAAATTACCCGTTTCGATAACATTATCGGACAGTCTCCCGCCATGGAGCATATTTTTGACCTGATCCCGGAGGTTGCCCAGAGCGATTCTTCTATATTGTTGCTCGGGGAAACCGGTACCGGCAAGGAGTTGGTTGCAAAAGCCATACATGCAAAAAGCCGTCGAACCCATCTCCCCTTTATTGCGATCAACTGCGGTGCGCTACCGGACACCCTGCTGGAAAGTGAGCTTTTTGGACATCAGAAAGGGGTGTTTACCGGAGCAACTCATGCCCGTAAGGGGTTTCTGGAAGTGGTTTCAGGGGGGACCCTGTTCCTTGACGAAATTGGAGAAATCAGCACAAAAATGCAGATCGATCTGCTGCGCGTTCTGGAAGAAAAGAAGATAACCAGTATCGGGAGCAGAGAGCCGATTGATGTGGATTTTCGACTCATTTCAGCCACCAGCCAAGATTTGGGGAAAAGAATTACGGACGGCTCTTTCAGAGAGGATTTTTTTTACCGAATTAATGTCATCATGATTGACATTCCCCCGCTAAAGAAAAGAAAGGAGGACATTCCCTTATTAATCCAACATTTTCTTGAAAAGTACGGACATGAAACCACAAAACAGGTAGATCGCGTCACCCGCGATGCAACGGAACTCTTAAAACGCTATGATTGGCCGGGAAATGTCAGGGAACTGGAAAATGCCGTTGAAAGAGCTGTGGTGCTTTCTCAATCCCGGACACTCGGGATTAAGGATTTTGCTTTCCTTCGGTCTTCTCCCGCAGCCTTGTCAAGGCCTCTGTCCCTGCAAGAAGTTGAAAAGCAGCATATTCAACAGATCCTTGAAGAATACAGCTGGAATGTGACTCAGGCATCCAAAGCCCTGGAAATCAACCGGGTGACGTTGCATAAAAAGATTAAACGGTTTAATTTGGAAAGGAGTACTTAACCTGAATTTTTCATGAGATCACAGAAAAAACCGGTCGGCGTGGTTCCACTTGGAGAAGTTTCCGAGATAGCCTTAAAGGTTATCGCGGCCCATATCTCCGGCTATTATAAACTTTCCGTACAGATCCTGCCCCCGCTGGAACATCCTGAATATGCTTTTGATGAAAGACGGTTTCAGTACAATGCGGGCATTATTCTCAAAGCATTTGAGTCGATGAGGTTTAAGGACTATGAGAAGGTCATCGGTGTTCTTAATCCGGACCTCTTTGTTCCCATTTTTACTTACGTGTTCGGCGAGGCGAAACAGGGGGGGCAATTCGCGCTGGTCTCCCTGTTCAGGCTGGGCAAAAACCCGGATGGCTCTCCCTCTCCATCGTCACTGATTTTTGAGAGGGCGGCGAAAGTTGCCCTTCATGAATTAGGCCATCTTTTCAATCTTTTCCATTGCCGGGAAAAAAGGTGTCTCATGCATTTTTCTGGAGGTATCCAAGACCTGGATGAGACATCCATTAATCTTTGCAGATACTGCTCAACGTATCTTAAGGATCGTCTTCTTCGCCTAAATCTTCTCGGTTCTGAGGAACGTCTTCGCCAGTAAATCCCATCCGAGTTCAGGAAAATTACCGAACACGTCGCCAATGGGCTGACCACCGGTGGCTGCCAGTTGTTCATATTCCGGCCCCATGAGATTCAACAATTTCTGGCTCTCTTGTTCCATCCACTGAATACCCTCATTGCCATAATAGAGCCCCTTTAGATTTTTTTTCGGCATATCCGGTTCCAGTATGTATAACCATCCCTCATGATAAGGATCCTCATGGGCGATTTCCGGATGTTCCCGAACCTTGTGGTTCACCGCCAGAACCGTACCGGTTGCCGGGGACAGGGATGCGGCTTTATGATTTTCTCGACCGAAGGTCAATCCCACCTGATCTTTTGTCAAAGTGGTTCCCAGGGGCGGGAGGGCAAGAAATTCCAATCCACCGAATAATTTTACCAAAAAATCATCAAATCCCACCCTGAGTCTTCCGCCGTGATCGAAACGAGCCCAATTGTGGCCCATATGATAATAATAGCCGTCGGCCATACGGTAACCGGATGCTAAATTGTAGCTGGGCGGATTGTGGAGTTGCTCAAAATCGAGTTCATCCAGGATCTGATCAAACGTACAGTGATAACATTCGTAGTTCATGGGGCAGATCTTCGGGGCATCGATACGTCCGGTTAAAGAATGCCGGCAAGGTCGTTCCGATCCCTGATACCGTGTTTTTAAATGCTCAACCCACGCGGGTTCTTTTCGTTCTGTTCCGGTCTGGCGTCCGGACTCCATTGTACGGAGCATCCCCTTGTCAAAGGGGCAATTGTAGCAATCATAGGCATTATCACATAACCGGAAATTGACAATCCCGGCCTTCATCCAAATACATTCATCTTCAAGCACCTGGAATCCTATCACCCGCTTCTTTTTTCCTTTTTGATCTTTGGCTCCTATGGTTTTCATTTTAGCGCCTCCTCTCACGTTACCTGATGATCCATGTTGGTTCTTTGAATTGCAATAAAAATGCCACATATGACCAGACAGATTTCTTTGATCTCTTCCTATTGAAATCATTATGTTTTTGTTAATACTTGTTCGCTGAATTAAAAAAAGAGGAGCTACGGGAAGAAACGAATATGATTAATTCGGCTACACATTAAAGCAATGCAACGCAAATAATATTATATTTGCATGTAATATCAATTGGTTATATGATTGTAGCTTTTTATGCAATGACTGTAGCGATTGTTTACACAAGCTCAATCATATATGATCATCTTGCACGAGTCGGAGGCTTCCATATGTAAGGCTTAAGGGGCCTTTTCTACGAGACAGCAAGAGGCACGCAAGCAACCCCATCCGGATGGCAGCCTGGAAAACCCACTCTCAAGCCAGGGCCCGATCTGGTAGGTAACGTCTGGGAAGTATGGGAAACGGATATGGCTTTTTAATTTCCCTGTTTTATTTTTACACTCGGGAATGCGTTAAGATTGGTATGCGGCAAAAAAAGCGCCGATGTAAATTCATCCATAAACCGGCTGTTACTGCTAAAATCTATATAGGTCATATTATTTGAAACCTTCATCGCTTCATTTCTGTAGTCATCTGAAAGCAGGGCCATATAAGCGCCGGCAATTGAGCTGTTACCCAGGTATTTGAATTTGTTTCGGTCTATATCCGGAAGCAGACCGATGGTGATCGCTTTTTCAACATTAAGATACTGGCCGAATCCGCCGGTGATTAGCATCCTGTCTATCATAGAAAAATCGAGCCCCGCCTGCTCCAAAAGAACCATAAATCCGGCATATACAGATCCTTTGCTCAAAGTTAAACTGTGAATATCAATTTCAGTAAAGACAATATCCTCTTGCATCGGCGTTTCATCCGCAAATGCTACGATATAGGCCAGGTCTTCACCATCCTTTTTCATTCTATAATGATGTTGATCGATTTTATACTTTCCGTCTTGGCCGATAATACCCGTGAGCAGCATTTCGGATATTAAATCGATCATGCCGGAGCCGCAAATGCCGCGGGGTGAAACATGGCCAACTGTGGAAAAAGTCGGTTCAAGGGTTTCCGGGTCTATGGATACTTTTTCAATGGCTCCTTCTTCTGCACGCATGCCCCAGCGGACCCCCCCGCCTTCAAATGCCGGACCGGCAGAGCAAGAGGCCGTCATCAGCCAGTCCTGGTTACCCAGAACAATTTCCCCATTGGTCCCCACATCAATAAACAGGGTTAAGGCCTCCTCGCGATGAACTCCTGAGTAAATCATACCCGATACGATGTCTCCACCTACATAGCTGGCCGGACCGGGCATGATAAATACCGCTGCAATGGGATTGGCTTTTATGCCGATTTCACCGGCCTTTAAAATCGGAAATTCCGAAACCGAAGGAATATAAGGCTCTCGCCGAATATACCTTGGTTCGATTTTCAAAAGCAGATGTGTCATGGTGGTGTTACCGGAAACCACCACATTTTTAATATCTTTAAAATTCCCGTTTACACTGGCAAGCGCTTCGCTTATTAAATTGTTAATGGTTGATAGGGCCATGCGGCTCAATTTAGCGACTCCGTCTTTTTCAGCGCAAACAATCCGATTAATCACATCATCTCCACAGGCGGACTGTTTGTTGAGGCCGGAGGTGGCAGCAATGATGGAACCATCGGTCATATCAACAAGGTAAACCACGATAGAGGTTGTGCCCACATCGATGGCAAGTCCCAATGATTTTTCTTTGCCGTTCCCGGGTCTAACATTCAAGATCTCATTTGCACATTTTTTCCGGATAACAGATGCCGTGACGTTCCAGTTCTCCTCCCGCATGGCGGTTGCTAATTCTCGCATGACTTTAATTCCCACATTAAATTTTTCAACATCACAACAACCGGTTTTTTTCAATCCACGGTTGAGCCGGTCCAGATCGCTGGCCGAATCGTCCAGAGTAGGTGGCTCAAACTCAAGGGGAATCTCTATGAGCATGGGCTGAATATCTTTCACTAATCCTTTAAACCGATCTGTAGCTTCCTGGCCCATACCGGCAACTTTAAGTTTACGCGCTATGGTTTCTTCCGGAATTTTTACGGTAACATCACCAAGTACTTTTGTCTGGCAGGCCAGAACATAGCTTTTTTCTTTTTCCTGATCGCTTAGCAGAGACGTGGGTTCGCTTTTAATATTACCGGATTCTAAGATCAATTTGCATTTGCCGCAGGATCCTTTGCCGTTGCAGGAGGCATTAATATGTACATCTGCAGCAACGGCTGCATCCAGCAAGGTACTTCCTTCAGACACTAAAATCTCTGTATCTTCAGGTTTGAAGAGAACCTTAAAGGTTTTAACCTCTTCTTGGGCTCTGGCTTCCCGGTCCCAGTCCTTTTGTCTTTTTTCGATAAACCAGATCGGACATGATAAACGGAATTTACAGAAAATTTCCGGATCGCGGCATTTTAGACATTCCTCACACATATAGATATTATACTTTAAACACAAAAAACTGGTTTCTTTGTCCGGATGATTTGAACATTTACCCATTTTGCTTATCTCCTATATTTATTTGAACAAAAATAGTCCCGTAAACACGGTTGTCAATATAACCCCTTTAAAAAGCAATTTAATAGTAACAAGATCATGGTGGAAGATAATCCAAAATTCAGCCTTTTAAGAAATTCACGGGGATCGCCCCGATGGATAAAAAAACCGGAGACTTTCCATGGCTCAAACTCGGGGTGTTTGCCAAAACAGGTGATATAGAAAAGGCAATTAATGCCGGTGTCAATGAAAGCGGTCGACCTTGCAGCGGGGAGTTTTATTTTTCTATTTTTTTTAAATTTCCGTCTTTTTTTCTATGTCGAAGTAATTGGTCCGTCTTGAATATAAAATACACTTAAAAATCATTAAATACTTCCATGACGAGCATTATCCAGTGATTCGGCAATATCTATATTTTCCATCATCCCCCAAAAATACAGAGGACGAATCGGTTACTTTATGCTTTTTTTAAGTACGTTCATGGGTACTGCAATAATATGGGTTTTGCCCCGGCCGGTAAAGATGTTTCCTTCAACAACAGCAATGTAAAGTTCGTTATCATACATAAAAATTGATTGGACCGGCCCCTGGAACTTAGTGGTCAGCAACCTGAAGGCGTATGTTCCGTTACCGGGGCAAAGGAGGCCAAGTCCGCCGTTTTTGGATCTGCCGCCCACAATGCTCCAGATACCGGTTTGGTTGGCGGGTACTACTGCAAAAAGGACAGGGTCTGAGCTAAACAAGGCCGATTGAGGCCATACCGGTACATCTTTAGGTGCATTGGATTTATTGACCATGTCGTCAATAAGCATGATTTTTACGGGGTCAAAACGTGAGGCAGATTCCCATTTTTGCTTGTTGGCTTCATATACAACCAGCTTTCCCCCAGGATTATAGTAAGCGGTTTCTTTAATTTTATTTTTGTCCAGGTCAGCCATAATCGCTCCAAGCAAATTGAAACCCGTCGGAACATCGATGGAATCCTGTTGCGTTATTCTGCCCGAATCATCCATGGAAAGGCGAAAAACTCGGGAACCGAAGAAACTCTCCGCATCAAACTCCTGACCGATTAAAGATTCATTAACCCCGTTTCCGTTCATGTCCAGAAATTCGAGAATATAGTCGATGTTCTTTGCAAGCACGGTAAATCCATGTTTTGTAAATTTGAGAAGTTGCGATTCCATACCTTCACCCTTAACATAAATGTTAAGCGCTATGAGTCCTTTGGGACCCAATGACATATTAATCACATCACCAAAACCTTTATAGTCGTACTGATATCTTTCCCCGGTTCCCACGGCCCGGGCATACAGGGTTTTATTGCTGAGGTAAATAAAATAGGGTCTTTTTGCTCCATCGGATTCTATTATTCCCACGCTGTCGACGATATGGTCAATGCTGGTGACGGCTCTGTAATTTTCTATTTTCAGATTTGTACTCAAACCGGGGATCATTATTCCCGGAGGGCTGGCCACGGTTTCTTGCTTTTGGTCGCCTTCTTTTGTTTCAGTCACGGGTAGCGTCGATTGGGTAGGCGCAGGTTGGGGCAGACTTCGGGCAGAGGTCAATTCATCATATATCGACAATATCTCACCCCCACTCCAGATAGTAACTCTTCCCTTATCCGCGACGAT
>JAFDEW010000092.1 GCA_019310125.1 Deltaproteobacteria bacterium
ATTTGGAATTTGTTATTTGGAATTTCCACTAACTCAACTACTCCGTGAACGGATACCACCTTTCCAAACTGGGTTACCCCTCTTTGGCTTCCTGCCCAAACGGTTTAAAAACCACTATCAATTGCGGCAATAGCGTCAGGGAGGCGATTAAGGCAATCAACATTGCCAATCCCGTTAACAGACCGAAATAAATGCTTGGAATAAAATTGGACAAAACCAGAATCGAAAAACCGATAATGATTGTCACCGACGTATAAAACATTGCATGGCCGATGCTTCCATGACACCGATGCATGGTCTTAATATAATTCCGGTCGATTTGAAATTCGGTTGTAAATCTATGAATATAGTGAATCGTGTCATCCACAGCAATTCCAACGCTAATTGAGGCTATGGTAATGGTCATCATATCCAGAGGGAGTTTTAACCAGCCCATGACGCCAAGGACAACGCCAATGGAAAGCAGATTGGGGAAAATGGCGATCAAGGCGATTTTCAACGATCTGAAAAGGATCAAAAACATGCCCATCAGCACCAGTATGACAACACCCAGGGTCAGGATTTGGGACTTAAAGAGACTTTGCAGCATGTTGTTGTATAACACCAGCATGCCGGATAAATTAACATGTTCTTTTTTTAACCCCAGATCATTTACCAGATCATGCCGGATCTTTTTAAGCAACTCGTTCCGCCTTAATGATTTTTCAGAATCTCTGACACGGATTGATAAACGAACCTGATTATTCTCAACGGACACATAAGGTTTTAGCACCATATTTCTGAATTTTTCCGGCAGCTCGCTGTATAGCAAGGCCAGTTGAAAATTATCCAGGGGCTTTCCGTCGTTTAATTTCTCAGCCACCTTCATCATGGTTCCCAGAGACAGAATCTTACCGGTTTCAGGCAGGCTGTCAAGATAATTATGTACGGTGACAACCCGGGCCATTTTGTCGGAAGTAAACCAATATTTATTTTTGCTTTCCGCTTCATCAAATTCATCAAACTCGTCAAATTCATCACCATCTTCCGTTGCGGTCTCAGATGCCGCGGCAGGTGCTGATGCTTCAACCTTTTCAAAATCAACAATCACATCCATTGGCGTGGTGCCGCCCAGATTCTGATCAATAACTTTCATACCCTGATAGATTTCGGTGGTATGTTTAAAATAATCGATAAAACTGTTTTCAACCTCCAGCCTTGATATTCCAATTGCGCTGATTATAAATGCAATACAGCTTATTATGAGTATAAATGTGCCGTGTGCCTGGGTGAACCCGGCTAAAAACGACGTCAGTGAAAAGCGCGATTTTTTCCCGGGACTCAGTGGTTCTCTACTCGTCAGCATCAATACGGATGGAAACAGGAGGAAGGTCATTACCAGGGATACACTAATCCCGGCACCCATCATCCATCCAAATGTTATAACCGGCAGGATATCACAGAGTAGCAGCGAACCGAACCCCGCGATTGTTGTCAGCGCAGCATACAGGCACGGCATCATCTTCAAACGGACCGTATCAAGAATAAGTTGCCGTTGCCCGGCCTCAGGATTTTTCAAACTGAGTTCGCGATATCGCACAATCAGGTGGATGGTTATGGCCATAGTGATAATAAGCTGTAAGGATATAAAATTAGACGATATGACCGTAACCTCCCAGTCAAACAATCCCAGAAGTCCCATCATGGCAATTGCGGAAAACGCACAGCAGAGTATGGGCAAAAAGATCCAGCGTGTTTTTCTAAAAATAATACCTAACGTGAGGATTAGAAAAAACAGCACCCCAAGGCCGAATACTTTCAGGTCGTTTTTGATAAAGCTGATCAAATCGTCCGCGATCATACTGACGCCGCCGAGAAAGAGTTGGGCGGCTTCACGATACTTGTCCATAATCAAACGGATTTCAGCAATATCCTGATGCCGGGCCTTTCTCATCTTGTCCCGATGATTTCTAAATTGTTCGGTGACGTTCCTGAATTCAGCACCTTCCGCAGCAGTAAGGGGGCCGGCCGCTTTTTTTTCCTGAAACCCATTGCGACGGGCAAGTAGCTCCTGGTAAACATCGTCAATGGGTAGGTATATAAGAAGTGCGGTGGTTTTAAGATCCGGACTGACCAGAAGGTTTTGATAAAGAGGGCTGTTTTTAAACTCGATTCTTGCCAGTTTTTTGTCGACCGTTTGGGATTCCAATGTCCGGATATTGGCGGACAGTTCTTTAATCGGTACCGGCGGGCTTTCCAGCAAAGGGACGTCAAGTATTGAAACCACTGAAGATACCCTTGCCATCCCCTTTAATTCATCACGCAATCGGCTTAGGTTTGATAGTGCCTGGTCTGAAAACAGATCGTCTTCAGGGGCATAGGTCATCACCAGATAGTCTTGCAGACCATATCGTGAATCGATAAGCCGTGAATAACGCAGATCTTCGTCATTTTCGAGAACCAGAGTTTCTGCTGATGCGTCAAGTCTGAAGTCCTTTGCCTTATAACCCAGAAAACAGACCACCGCCAAAATAAAGATAATGGTGAGTCCGGGCCGCTTTAATATAACCTTATCGAAAAAAGAGACAGTCAGAGAGTGAAGTTTTGTCATATTAATTGTTATAAGAGTTTCAGCTCAGGCGGATTAGTGTCCATCCATAAACGGCATCTTTCGGCCCCCGGCGGCGTTCTCGCTCGTTTTCAATCCTCGAAATAGCGCGCTATGCCTGTCGGAGATCCCGTGATGTTTTCGGGACGGTTGAAAACTCGCTCGGGCCTTGCCGGAAACCAAAATCCACCATTTCTGGATGGGCACGAATTAGTTATTTTTCCGGTTGTTCCGGTTGCTCCGGCTGTTCCAGTTTTATCAGAAGGTCGTCAATAGTGCCTTTGCTGAGGACCTGGTCAAACTGAGACCGGTAGGTCGAAATAATACTGACACCCTGGATTTCCATATCATAGATCAACCAGCCGTGCTTTGATTTATGAAACTTGTACAGCATGGATATGGTGTTGTTTTTCGAGATCAATTCGGTCTGAATCTTAATTTTTCTTTTTTCCTGAACAGGGGTTTTAAAAACCACCTTTTCATCGTTATAAAGCGTCAGCTTGTCGAGATACGACGCCTTCAAGCGTTTGGTAAAAAGCTCGGTGAATCTCTGTCGCTTTTCATTAACCACGCCGGGCCAGTATTTTCTCCCCAGAGAGAGTTTGGCCATGAGTTGAAAATCAAACAACGGGGTTACAATTTCAATGATTTGTTTGTTCTTTTCCTCGTGATCAATATCGTTCTTCTGTAAAACAGCAATTGCTGCGTCAACCCTGTTTTCTAATAATTCTTTTGCGACATCTCTGTCATCCGCACCCACGGTCTGGGTCATCACCAGCAAAATAAAAACAGAATACAAAAGGCGTTTCATAATTCATTCCTTTGATCTTTTGTAAAGGTTCACAGGTTCTGGGTTCCGGGTTCAAAGGTTCTGGGTTCCGGGTTCAGGGTTCACAGGTTCTGGGTTCCGGGTTCAGGGTTCACAGGTTCTGGGTTTAAAGGTTCAAGATTGTTTTAAAAGATGAACGTCCAACATCGAACATTGAACGTCGAATAATGATATCGCTTCGCTCTTCAATTTACTGTAAAATCGAGTAAAATTCTTGCTCTTGTTTTTGTCTTTCATTCAACATTTTTACCCCGTGAAACTTTTTTTCTATTTCACTGGGGCAATGTTGGACGTTCAATGTTCGATGTTTATGTTTTTCAGTAAACATTTGGGTTCAAGGTTCCTGAACCCCTGAACCCTGAACCTCTGAACCCTATTATTCTATTAACCGATATTTTGTTTTTATGCAATCAGTTAGTGCTCAGCGTTTGTATCTCCCCATAAGCTGGACCTGGCCGATGATGTGATTTTCCATTGCTTTTAAAACTTGCTTTTTTGTGGCTCCGGAAGATAAATTCAGGGGGGTATCAAGGGCGTATAATTTAAAATAATACCTGTGAGTGCCTCCGGGTGGGCAGGGGCCGCCATAGCCGATCTTACGAAAATCATTGACTCCCTGTGTGCCGCCCTGTGCCGGGCGCTCATCCGGCACCACATTCTCCGGAAGGCCTTCCGTTCCTGCCGGAATATCGTAATATACCCAGTGAACCCAAGTTCCCACCGGAGCATCCGGATCATCACAGATCAGCGCAAGGCTTTTTGTGCCGGCAGGGAGTGACCCCCAGTTCAACGGTGGAGACACATCCGCCCCGTCACAGGTATACTTGCCGGGGATCATCGCGCCTTCACTAAATGCCGAGCTTATTAATTCCATTGTTCCTCCTTCTGCTCTTGCAAAGGGTAAAAATGAAAAACTGATGGTAAAGAAAAAAATCAAATAAATAAGCAAATAAATCTTATTTTTCATTGTGTTATTCCCTATCTTTTCCATGGAGGCTGTCCCGGTTATTTTAACTGACTTATTGTAGAATTGACAAAAAATCAAGCATTACCATAAGGAACATCTTCGACAAATTGGAAAAAAGGGTCATGCCAAGATAGGGCGCGCCGGATACACCCGGGATCATGGTGTTACAATTTTCTCAAAATTTACCAGTAAAATCCATAGGTGCCGATTCTCCGTTTGACCTTTGCTTAAGATCAAACGGAAGCATGCCGCTAATTACTTCATCTTCAACGGACAAGAAAGCACACCCATACCGATCGTTTTATTATTGTAAATGTTCAGGCTGCAGTAATGATATATTAATTGAGATAATACATACGTCCGGAGGATTTGAATTGGAAACGATCTTACGAATTAGGCATCACTGAAGTTCCAACCTTTTTATTAAATCATCAAGTTCTGGTTGGCGCACAACCATATGAAACATTGGAAAATTCTTGCTTCCCAATAATATTAAAAGACGGAACCTGAATCCACCTATTCATAGATACAATGAGGCATTATTGTTGGCGTGTTAGCTTAAGAGCATATGAACTTACCCTAATTGATCGTAAACAAAACAGGAAAAATATTTGATGTGTTTGCTTTATCATGCATTTTAGTGAATTCAGCTATATTTTTCACAACTCTTCTATGAACGAGATATAAATTGATAAAAAAATGCTGTTTTGTTTTCCTTTCAGGAAATCCGATGATACCCCATCTTCTTCATTATCAAAAGCTCGCAGTAAGGGAGACCAAAGCGTGCAAATCAAGATTGTTGGTTGTTTAGTTCAATCGTAAGGTGTCATTGTTCATGTTTCAGGTTTCAGCTCTTCAAGTTTCTCGACCCTGACACCTGAAACCTGAAACCTTTTCCCCAAGGCTAAATACGTAGCGCAAACGAACATGAATTTTCATATTGCCAACAGCCGTGATTCACACCCGAGGCCAAAAGGGTCCCACGTTACATATTATTCATCTCATAATGTGTAATTGCCATTTCAACAGCTTGCTTTAATCCCAAATCATTCCAAGGTTTCTTGCTGAAACGGTATATCAATCCATTATCAAGACCATCTGATGCTTTATCTAATTCAAAGCAGGGCGTCATAACAATTCCCACGGTATTCGGAGACAATTGTTTGGCTTTTTTAAAAAATTCTATTACACCAATTTTTGATATGGACTGACCCGCAACCACAACCGCAAACTCAGCTTCCTTCATTTTATCAAGAGCCTAAAAGGGATCATCAAATCCAAAGAAATGATAAGTTTCATCATTGAAAAATCGCTTTAAAGATTCAAGTACCTTAATGGAATCGTTAACGAACATGATGTTAGGTTTCATGCTATGATTGCCTTTTTAGGTGGTGTAATTGCCTTTGGAGAGAATTTGAGGTGAAAATCTATTCAACATGTATGCCAACTTATGTTTTATGCTTATGAAGAAGCAAAAAACCTTATTTGATAGTAGGTTATGAGAACTTATTTGTAAGATACGGAAAATAATAGACAGCAGATGGGATAAAAAAATGCACAGAAAAATGTGCACAATGCACTATTCTTTAGGCATGACCCTGTTGGTTCAACGTTTTTACTGATTATTCAGGTTAGCGAGATGTGGATGGGCACCAATTAGTTTATGTTCCATTCGTGTGCTTCCCTCCTCCTATCTATTTTCTCAAAGGCACCTTCAATCGCACGTTTTAACACTTTAAGTCCGACTGGCTTCCAAAGAAGACCATCAAATCCAATATCTTCAAGGTGATCAGAATCAACTCCTAAAAAATTACCAGAAAAACCATAAATAACAACCTCTGAGCCTTTTTCTCTAATTCGCCGACACAATTCGATACCGTCCATCTCCGGCATTTGTAAATCTGTTAAAATAATTGAAATGTCCTCTTTGTCTAAAATCTCCAAAGCTTCCTTTGCACTTTTAGCAAATTCAGCATCGTATCCCATTCTAATAAAAATGTTTTGCATTAATTCGATTTGTGATTCTTCATCATCTACAAATAAGATTTTCCTTGAAAATATCATTTGACTCCCTTTCTTATCTTTTGGTTATTTGTCTAATGATCACATTCGGTTGTTTACAATATATGTGCCAAAAGTTGACGGTTTGGCATGTTGCTGTTCAGATGTAACTATAACGCTCTGTTTTATTGGGAGTTTGGGGATTATTTTAACAGGCCGTAGCTTGGCAGTTATTTTAAAATAGGATTTTTAAAGGCTTCAGCTCAGGGAATCATGCACAATTATCTGTGCATGGTGCACAGATAATTGTGCATGATTTTTGAAATGGCATGAATGGTCTCGTATTATTTTACATAAAAATGGATAGATCGGAAATAAAAAAAGGGGCCATGATTCAATATAACCCATTAGAGTCATTGGTACGCCCGGCAGGATTCGAACCTGCGGCCTACGGATTCGAAGAATGAGAATCTGAGCTTCCTAACCTCCTCAAATGTATTTATAGCTTTACACGTCAATCATTTGGGTACCATGTTTTCCGTTTACGATAGGTCTGAAATTCTTTAAGAACATATTTGCCCGGAAAGTCAGGATGGGAAAGATATTTTAACGTTCTCTCTATAAAAGAATCCATCAAGCTATTCAGCAAGTTATCCTTTTCCCGCTCGTCGATATAATGGCGCTCCCTTTTTTGTTGGAAACGAACGGATTCCCCTAATACGTTCCTAATTTCTTCAACACTGCAATGCGAAAGATGTTGATTTGTTAGCAGCGAATCGGTCAGTGGAATATCGATCCGCGCAATCACTCCGACGTACCACCGGTCGCCGGCCAGTTTACGGGAAATATCATAACAGTATAGGTTCAAACCATTACTGAGTTCTATGGTTTTTATCAATGTTTGTTCCATCTCGAATCCACCTGTTTGGGTTGTTTTTAGCTCTCCTTCTTAAACTAATTGAATAATGAGCATTCCCTGTCGGAAACATCAGTACTGCAAACCATCCGGGAGAGAATAACGCTCACCTATTTAACGATCAGATCATTCTTTACGGATGTGACCCCTTTAACGCTACGTGCGATTTCACCCGCTTTATCGACGGCCTTTTGAGAAGCAACGAAGCCGCTCAATTGAACGGTGCCCTTAAAGGTTTCGACACTGATCTTAAATGACTTGAGAAAATCATCAGCTGCGAGCAGAGATTTGACCTTGGTTGTGATGACCGAATCGTCAACGTATTCCCCTGCACTTTCCCGTTCGGGCGTCGATGCACAGGCCGCAAAGGTGGCGATCAGCAAGAGAAGCACTAAACAGTGAACAACAATATTTCTTTTTTTCATAGCGGTTACTCCTTTTTGTTAGTTTGTGTTGAATTGGTTGATTACGAGACCTTTTCTACTGAAGGGTTCGTAGATTCGATAAAATCTTTCCGGCCTACTGAACACTTCCTTTCCAAACACCTCACTTCGTCCAGCAAGGGTCCATATCCTTACAATCGTCTTCGATCCGAATAACCATCACGTAATTCATATTCTGAATTTGGCTAAAATTCTGATAAAACAGGCCGATTCCTGTTGAATTAACCTCCGGGCCGGCGGCACTGATAACTTTGGCGATTTTCTTCAGACTATGCGCTTCAGCCAAACGACATAAATACTCAGCCTGAAGCACGGCTACCCGGAGATTGGTATATCTTGAATTTTTATCTCTTGCTGTAAAATAATTGATGAAAGACAGGCATCATAAATTTTCGATCTACAGGCTGGAACACAAAACAGAGGATTTTGTAATTAGATCAGATCCTGACCTTTTTGTTGTTCAAGGACAAATGTTGCATACTCATACTCCGAAAGCATTCTCATAAGTTTCTTCTCTATTTTTGCAATCAATGCATAGAGTTGTAACCGGTCTGGCCTCAAGACGTTTAAAAGCAATTTCTTCCTCGCATTTATCACAAATTCCGAATGTGCCGTTTTCAATTCGTAAAAGAGCTTTGCTTATCTTTACAGCAAGTTGTCTCTCTCGACCCCTAATGAGAAGCATAAATTTCCGTTCTGTTTCAATTGTAGCACGATCTGCAGAATCTGGTAATTTTTCCTTCGGATTGGTCATGCCAGAAACAACATCACCTGCATGGACTAATATTTCTTTCAACTGATTCGTCAGAATCTTTTTAAAATGTTCAATATCTTTCTGTCTCATAATCAATTCTTTGAAATTCAAATTTTATAAACTCGTAAAAAGTCAAAATTGAAACGGCAAATAAAACTATAAGCTTTAACCAAAAAGAATGCCCCTGGAATTGACCGGACCCCCAGGTCGAACATAGAGGAGGGTAAGACGGATTACCCTTCACACCGGAAAGAAGTGGGTGCTTTGGCAGGTTTGACGCTAACCCTATATGACAGTGGTGGAAGGTTACCCACTTTTAATCATTTATGATAAGAATGTTTGCAATTTTTTATTGAACAAGGAGCTTGTTAACTGATATGTAACATTATCCATAGGTTCAATCCCCCAGCCCAGATCCTCCAGCTCTTGGTTGGCA
>JAFDEW010000389.1 GCA_019310125.1 Deltaproteobacteria bacterium
TCAGTGCTCCTGGGTTCATGGAAATGATCCTGAAAAAGCCACCGAAAAGTCGAAAGAGCTTATTCGAGCAAGTGTGTCACGGGCGGTGCAACTGGAACCGCTTTATGAAAGTTCGTACCGGGTAGTAAACAAAGGGCTGGTCATCGGAGGGGGTGTGGCAGGCATGACCGCGGCTTTAACAATTGCAGACCAGGGATTTCACGTGCACCTTGTGGAAAAAAGCGACCGGCTGGGCGGTTTTGCCAGGAATCTGAAATTTACACTGGAAGGAAACTCTCCCGCAAGCTTGATCCGTTATCTAACAGAAAGGGTCACCCATCATCCGAAGATTTCGGTTTATTTAAAAAGCAGACTCATATCTCATGCCGGACATTTGGGAGCATTTAATGGAACAGTTAATAAAGATAGTGAATCAATAAAAATTCAGTATGGGGCAGTAATTGCAGCCACCGGCGGCCGGCCGTATAAACCGACCGAATATCTTTACGCACAGGATGAACGAATCCTCACCCAGGTCGAGTTTGCAAAACGACTTATGGAAGATCCGTCCTGGACAGGCCGGCTAAAAAGGATTGTGATGATCCAGTGCGTTGGATCACGGGAGCCTGACTTTCCTTATTGCAGCAGAGTATGTTGCGCTGCGGCCGTGAAAAACAGTATTAAGTTGAAAGAGATGAATCCCGGTGCTCAGATCGTTGTTTTGTATCGAGATGTAAGAACCTTTGGATTCAAAGAACTTTATTACTTAAAAGCAAGACAAAAAGGTGTTCTCTTTTTCAGGTATATTCCCGAAAATAAGCCGGAAGTTTATGATGAAAGCGGCAAAATGATCGTCGATTTTACGGATCGAAGCTCGCATCAAAACTTTCGAGTTGAGCCCGACCTGGTAGTATTAAGTTCCGGGATTCGACCTGATGAAGGTGCAAAACAGATAGCCCGTCTACTCAAACTTCCGACTACTGATAAGGGGTTTTTCCTGGAAGCCCATGTAAAATTAAGGCCAGTGGAATTTGCTACTTCCGGTGTTTTCCTGACAGGGTTGGCCCATAGTCCCAGGTTTATTGAAGAAACCGTAACAATGGCCAAAAGTGCCGCACAACAGGCCATGAAAGTCATCTGTAAAGAAAAGCTGACGACTTCAGCAGCAATAGCTGTAGTGCAGCCCGATATCTGTGCAGCCTGCCTTGTTTGCGTCAGAGTATGCCCTTATGGCGCGCCGTTTATTAATGAAGAGGGTGTATCCCAGATTCCTCCGTCGGCATGCATGGGATGCGGTATTTGTGCTTCAGAATGTCCTGCAAATGCGATTATGTTAAAGCACTGGACAGATGACCAGGTAGTGGCAAAAATCGATGCCCTGCTGGAATCGGCCCTTGAAATTGAAGATTGAAAAACACATTCAAATAAGCCTGGAAAGAACAGGTAAAGAATACAGGGAAGTTCATGAATGGATCGACGATTGGATTTCTTGGTAACTAAAATTTATAGGTTCTCGTCTAAAAAAGTAACAGTCCTTTTCCAGGCAAGATCGGCAGCCTCTTTGTTATAACTGGTTCCGCCTTCATTTGCTCAAACACATTACAAATACCTTGACCTTGACAATAGTGCTACATAGTGAAGATTGGGAGGTAAAATGGATAATAGTATAAAAAATCAATATATGGACCTTGCTCCAATGGATTTATCAGAGGAAGATGTTTTAAAGGCAATGAAGGACATCCCTGGATATCTGGATATAACACCTGGTGACTTTAAAGAAATTTATAGTTTTGCTTATAGACATGCTGTCGAACGGCAAATACATTCAACCAGGGCGCAAGATGCCATGACCGAAGAAGTCGTTTTTGTCAATAGGACGACCCCTTTGAAAGATGTAGCAGAGATATTGAATCGTCATGACATCTCTGGTGTTCCGGTAGTTGATGATGAAAACAAGGTTGTTGGCGTTATCTCCGAAAAAGATTTTCTATTTAACATGGGCGCTAAAGAGACCAGAACATTTATGGGTGTTGTAGCCCATTGTTTGAAAAATAAAGGATGCGTCGCTATATCAATGCAAAAGCAAAAAGCTCAAGACATCATGTCGTCCCCTGCTGTTACGGTGAGTGAAAATACACTGGTTTCAGAAATAGCCGGCATTTTTACAGAAAAAAAAATTAATAGAACTCCGGTTACCGACCGGAACGATATACTTATAGGAATTGTTACAAGAACAGATATTGTAAAATCATATTGCTCCTCAGGGTAATAAAATAGGATAAAAAAAATTATATGAAATATTTTAAAAAAATGAGGGGAACTACAAAGAGCCCGCCGGCGGTTGGTTTTGCCGAAATCGTGTGGTCCTGGATAGGTGCCTTTTTGGGGATCGCTTCGGTAGCTTTTGTTAATTATAACATCTTCAAAGGAACTGATTTGGTCATGATTATTGGTTCTTTTGGCGCTTCCGCTGTTCTTATTTATGCCGCAATCAGAAGTCCATTGGCCCAACCAAGGAATCTTATAGGTGGCCATGTAATTTCAGCGATAATAGGGGTGACAGCTTATAATCTGCTACACAATTTTATGTGGCTGGCTGCAGCCGTGGCAGTCGCGACAGCTATTGCGGCAATGCACGCCACAAAGACACTTCATCCTCCGGGCGGGGCTACAGCGTTAATCGCGGTTATCGGCAGTCAGAAAATTCATAATCTTGGCTATCTTTATGCAATTATTCCCGCCGGTT
>JAFDEW010000390.1 GCA_019310125.1 Deltaproteobacteria bacterium
TTCCAAAAGAATTTCTTCCTCCTGAAGTCCCAGAGGATATCCGGATCCATCCATTCTTTCATGATGCTGCAAAACGATTTCGGCAACAGGCCATTGAAATTCTATGCCTTTTAAAATCTCATAGCCTACCCGGCAATGATTTTTAATAATATTAAATTCGTCTTTTGTTATCTTGCCGGGTTTACTGAGAATCTCTGCAGGCACGGATATCTTGCCGATATCATGAAGCAACCCTGCAATACGGAGCCCTTTGATCAGATCTGCGGGAAGGCCCATGTACTCTGCGATGCAACAAGCGAGTTTGGTAACATTTTTTTGGTGACCGGAAGTGTAAGGGTCCCTGATTTCGGCTGTGGATGCCAATGCGGCAACGGTTTGTTCTTGAGCATTTTGTAATTTTTCGATGTTTCTTTTAAGTTCCTTATCCGCCCGGTTTCTCTCGGCAAGAAGGATGCGCTCTTTGAGAACTCGCTTGAGTCTTAGCATTAACTCTTTGGAATTAATAGGTTTTTGAAAAAAGTCACTTGCACCGCTTTCGATAACTTTTTCATAATCAAAATCTTCCACAAATCCGGTCATAACGATGACGTCAGAATCATAATTTTCTTTAACTTTCTTGGTTAATTCGATTCCGTTTACACCCGGCATTCTGATGTCTGTTATGATGATATCTATTCTCTTGCTGTGTTCGGCCATAATTTTTAAAGCTTCTGTTCCGCTTTTAGCAATGGTACATTGATAGCCGGTCCGTTCGATATTCTGCCGAATCATATCCCTGATGAGTTCCTCATCTTCTACAACCATAATATTAAAGTGCTCAGGGCTATTTTCATTGATATGGCTCATATTTTTCTCCTAACACCCAACCTCTGTAATTGCTATTTTTGATCCAACAGGTTCCGGATTTTTACCGAGATATCACTGATACGGACAGGTTTCATGACATATGTGCCGATGCCCAGAGATCCGGCATTATCTTCCGCGATCATCTCCATGTAGCCGGTACAAAGAATAACCGGAATATCCGGACGGATTTGTATCAGCTGCTCGACCAGTTCCAGACCCGTCATTTCCGGCATAGTCTGGTCAGTAATGACCAGATCAAACTGCTGGGGGTGGCTTCGAAAAGTATCCAGGGCTTCAATGCTGTTGTTCCTTGAAATAACTTGATAGCCGAGTTTTTCAATCATTGAATGCATCATTTCCAACACATCTTCTTCATCATCGATCAGCAAAACAGATTCATGGCCCATGGGAAAGGGTTGCTCCGCAGATATCGTCGGAATTTTGTCCGACCTGGTATGGGTAAGCGGCAGATAAACCCGGACCGTCGTCCCCTTACCCGGATCACTATCAATGCTGATAGTTCCCTGATAGATTTGAAAAATATCATCTGTCCCGTATAGACCTGTCTCGGTTCCCTTATCCTGGGCACGGAGTTTAACATGAGGATCTTGTTCCATGTTTTTATGTTCAATGCCGTGGCTGGTATGGCTTACGGTAAGTTGCAAATAGGCTCCTTTTTTCAGATCGGTTCCTGAAGGCGATTCATGGGAATCCATATCCACTTCTGACAGGGTCACTTCCAGCACACCCCCTTTCTCTTTCATGGCATGATGTGCATGGGTGAAAATATCCATTATTAACTGCTGTATCTCGGAGGGGCTGGCTATAACCGGGCCACAGGCATTATCTATGTTTTGACGGATCTCAATGGTTGCCGGGAACCATGCCCTCGTCAGTTTCAGGGTTTCTTTTATAATGTATTGAACCTTAAGCGGTTTCCTTTCCTGATCATCCTGACGACTGTAATTGAGAATCTGTTGAACAAGGTCTTTTGCACGATTGGCCGCTTTGAGGATTTTTTTAAGGTTATTTTTAACCCTATTATGTTCAGGCAGGTCATACATACTCATCTCGGCATACCCGATTATCGGGAAAAGCATGTTGTTGAACTCGTGTGCAATACCACCGGCCAGAGTTCCCATTGCCTGCATCTTCCGGGCCTGTTGAAGCTGATTTTTAAGTTTGACCGCCTCTTTTTCCGAATCATGGATTCGTAATGCCATATTGACCAGAGCCGTGAGCTCAACTTCGTCGAAGGGTTTTTTCAGGAAACTATCAATTCCGGATTCTATTCTTTCATCGTGACTTATAGAATCCGATTTGGCCTCAGTGATCATAATGATCGGGATATGTTTGGTCTTTTCGTCAGATTTTAGGCTGTTACAGACCTTATATCCGTCCATTTCCGGCACTTCAATATCTATTAAAATCACACCGGGGGACTCATGCTTTGCTTTTTCTATTCCTTGAAGTCCGGATTGGGCAGTGATCACCAGACAATCAGAAACGAATTTGTTTAATAAGGTGGAGATAAAAGTTAGATCAGCCTCTTTATTGCTAATTAACAGTATGCTAGTCATAATTTTATATTTCGGCCTTTCTGCAATGTTAAAAAAACGCCCTTGTCTGAAAACGCTTTCATCTGGTTTTTCGTATCGCTGAGTTCCTTCAAGATGGATTAACCGGGGTAATCTTATTTCTCTATACCTGTGGCCGAAACAAGTTCTCCCACAAAGCTCCCAACCACGACTTTACTTTTTATTTTAACAGGCATTCTACGTCTATCTGCGGTAACCCATACTTGGATTTTAGCATTTTTGCTTTTCTCAAATACACCGCCCACATGTTTTATCTCAGGTTCTATAAG
>JAFDEW010000391.1 GCA_019310125.1 Deltaproteobacteria bacterium
CCTGCATCATTGAGTCTAAAAACAGAGGGGCATACTTCCAAGCACCCTTCGCACAAACTACATTGACTCAGATCAACCGCTGGTTTTTTCATGGTAATATCTTTTTGGATTTGTTTTGACTTGCTACGAATAATTTCTAATACGCTTCTTCATAAGCCAGATCCTCTTTCGTGACCTTACCTTTAAACAGGGTGTATGCCCATATTTGATACCCAATTACGACAGGAATGAAAATTATTACCACAATCAGCATAATTTTTAAGGTAAGAGGGCTTGAAGATGCATTATGGGCCGTAAGGCTGAATTGTGAATTAATGGTAGAGGGAAACATGTTGGGATATAACCCGATAACGCCGTAAAATGTAACCCCGACAATGGTAAGGGCAGAGGCAAACCAGGCTTTGAAAAACGTCTCTTTTACCATAAAATATTTTATACCAAAAAGAGCGAAAACCGTAATCAGTATAACCATGAAAAAGGCTGGATGGGCCAGGTAGTTATCATAGAGCCGGGTAGAAAACTTGCTTGCGATCAGAAAAATGACCACTACCCCGAGAAGCACCGGCCAGAGCTTATTGGCAACGGAAGCCGCCCTGTGATGCAGATCACCTTCTGTCTTGATGGCCAGCCATAAAGCGCCGTGAACAAGAAAAAGCATTACAAAAAGCACGCCGCCAAGGAGCCCGTAAGGGTTTAAAAGGGTAAATAACGTTCCATGATAAATGCCGTTATGATCTATGGGAAGTCCTTTAAAAATGTTTGCAAAGGCCACTCCAAAAAGAAGAGCCGGTAAAAAACTGCCGATAAAAATACATGTATCCCAGATTTTTCGCCAGCGCGGGTCATCAACCTTACCACGGAATTCAAAGGAAACACCTCGCAGAATCAGAGCAAAGAGAATCAGCATCAATGCCGAATACAGGGAGGAGAACATTACGGCATATAATGTGGGAAAAGCGGCAAAGGTAACACCGCCTGCTGTAATAAGCCAGACCTCATTACCATCCCAGAGCGGCCCCAACGAATTGATCATAATACGCTTGTCTTGATCGCTCTTTCCCAGAAACGGATAAAGTGTTCCGACTCCAAAATCGAATCCGTCTGTCATGAAAAATACCGCCCATAAAAAGCCCCACAAGAAAAACCATATTGTCTGTAAAACCATTATTACCCCCCAATATAATTGAGAATTTAATATTGACGACTGTTTGAATTGGAGATTGAAAATTTTGTTTAATTGTCAATCGTCAATCGAAAATCATCAATTGACTGCAGGTTCGGGACCTTTTTTGGCATTTTTTGCAATTAAATAGAATCCGGTGACTCCCAACAAACCATACACCATGATAAATGCAATCAAGGTGGTCAGCACCTGAGATGTGGCAATGGGAGATACTGCGTCGGACGTCTTCATCAAGCCATACACAATCCAGGGCTGACGTCCCACTTCGGAAACAATCCAACCCAGTTCACAGGCCACATAAGGCAGGGGAATTGACAACAGCATAAGCTTTAGATATTTTGAACTGTCTACCAGCCGGTTGCGCTTCCACCAGCCAAGAACCGTAGCGATAATAAAGTAAAATCCCAGGCCGACCATGCCTTTAAAGGCAAAAGACGTTATCAACACCGGTGGCCGTTCGTCCTTGGGAAATTCTTTCAACCCCCTTACTTCCGCGTTAATATCGTGATGCACCAGGAAACTGAGCATACCGGGTAATGCACCGATTTCAATTTTATTTTTTTCGTTATCTTCATCCGGCAGGGCAAAAAGATAGACCGGCGCCCGTGTGGTGGTGTCCCAGAGAGATTCCATGGCCGCCAGCTTGGTGGGCTGTTTTTCAGCAACAATGACACCGTTTATATCACCCGTGATCACCACAATGAAAGAAAAAATTGTACCGAATCCCAGAGCGATCTTGAATGAGCGGGTAAAAAAATCCACGTTTTGTTTTTTCAATAAATGATAGGCGCTGACACCCATAACGAAAAAGGCGCTCAGCACGTAGGCAGCGCTTACCGTGTGTAAAAATTTAAAAATAGCGTGTTCTTGAAACACAACGGCGGCAAAGTCCACCAGTTCCGCCCTTCCGTCTCTTATGGTAAAACCGACAGGACTTTGCATCCAGGCATTGGCAATAAGGATCCAGACCGCGGAAAGGGTTGAACCAAACGCGACCAGCCACATAACCGCTGCATGGGCCTTTTGGGAAAGTTTTTTCCAGCCAAAAATCCAGACACCGAGAAGTATGGACTCCAGAGAAAAGGCTACAGTAGCCTCGATGGCAAGAAGAGAGCCGAAAATATCCCCGACGTAAGCCGAATAGCGAGACCAGTTGGTTCCGAACTGAAATTCGAGGGTGATTCCCGTAACAACACCCAGGGCAAAATTAATCAAAAACAGCTTGCCCCAGAATTTTGTCATGCGAAGATAGGTTTCGTCCCCGGTTTTAACGTATCTGGTTTCCATGTATGCAACCAAAATCGATAAACCAAGGGTAAAAGGAACAAATAAAAAGTGAAACATGGTAGCGGCCGCAAATTGCAGCCGTGAAAGAAGCACTACATCCATTAGCACCCCCTTGTGCTATTCCTTCCAATTTACACTGTGTAACGTCTATTTTTTGATTGCCCGACCGATTTTTCTGCCCAGTTCCAAACAGGCATTTTTGCCGTCTTGATCCGGTACATACTGAATTTTAACGCCCGGGT
>JAFDEW010000093.1 GCA_019310125.1 Deltaproteobacteria bacterium
GACTTTGAC
This sequence comes from Deltaproteobacteria bacterium, assembly GCA_019310125.1. GTDB lineage: Bacteria > Desulfobacterota > Desulfobacteria > Desulfobacterales > UBA11574 > S5133MH16. Next base: position 10 of record JAFDEW010000093.1, read on the forward strand.
GGTTCATCCGCCTATGAACTGATCAATACCCTAAAAAAATATAACGGCAATGCCGGGAAAGTTTTTGTTGATACTTGCTCTCTTTTGTCCGTTCATCCTTTTGGCCTGGATGTGTTTCAAAAAAAATTCTCTATAAAGAGACTATCCCATGGCCTAACATTCACCGGAAAATATGGCGATGCAATAGCGACGCAGTAGAGCATTTCGGAACGCTTTTCCTTTCCCCTCACTAATAGTTATCCGGCCTCTTTTTTTGTGAATCCGAAGTCGTTGATTAGCGTACAGGAGGTTTGCAATGGACAAAATAGTTTTCATAACAGATCATCCTGAAGAATGTGAATCCTTAATATCATACCTTAAGATACTGTTTCCCGAGTGCGAGATCCAGATCCAGCCAAAGCAGGCAACGGAATTGCAAGGTGCATCCTCGGCTTTAGAACCTTCCACAGCTAAAAAATAATATCTAAGAAAGACATCACGCGCATCATTCAACGACCCAGACCGTACAATTACGTGCGTGGTTGACGATTTTGCTGGAGATACTGCCAAAGAGGAACTCTTCACTGCGTGAAATCCCCTGCCGGCCAACCACAATGGTGCTATACTGCGTTTTGTATTGTTCTTTCAGAATACATTCCGACAGGGATGGACAGTATCGAAGGGTGGATTGCACCCGTATATCATTCGGGTCAAAACCTTCGTGTATCAATATTTGACGATAATCCTCCAACATGACGTCAACTTTCAACTGGTTCGTGTTGAGCCAGTTTTCTTTTTCAGCGGATGTGGAAAAATAATCTTCTTCCGGTTGACTGATGATATGCAGGATTAAGATCTTGAAGCCTTTTACACCTGCCAGGAGCTGGCTCACATAGGAGACCGCCCGTCGGGCGTTTTCTGAATCGTCCACAGCAATTAAAATATTTTTGTTAAAAGTCTTTTCACTATGGGTCATGTGCAGGCCTCTTTAAGGATATATTTACGAAAGCATTCCGGTCACCGTTTGGAATTCTTCCAAATCATCCAGCAATTGTGTGGTGTCCTCATAAAACCAGTTGGCACCTTTAGAAAAATGCATTAACACCCGGTTGAGGGATTCGGGAATGTAAGGGTAAATTTTTTTGAGATTGGCCACGCGGTGGTTAAACACGATATTCAGATCTTTTTCCTCTATCGTGTCCAAAGCAGGATGAGACTGTTTTCTCAGGTCCGGCAGCAGCACATCTCCCATACCCGCCAAAAATACCAGAATATTACCCAGCCCAAAGAGATCATAACCGTATATGTTTTCCCGATGGCGATAGTTAAAATCATAATCAATCCATCGGTAGCGCCCGCTATCGCGGTCGATCAATATATGGTCGCGCCGAATATCCCCGTGTTTTTCGCCGTGGTTGTGAAGAAAGCGGATGGCGTCAATACATTCCATAAAATTATTTAAAATTCCAGGAAATCGATCGTAAAAATAGGTCTGATGATCCATATCCATATACATTACATGGTGAGACAGGGGTTTGCCTTTAATAAAATCGAGAATGCGAACCAGATTGCCTTTTACATCCTCGATGGAATATCCATGCATGAAATTTTTATGATCGGCCACCAGGTTCAGGATGCGGGCTTCTTTTCGGGGGCTGCGGAAACACTCGTACGTGATGCCTCCGATATGCGCCATAAACTTTTCGTAAAAAACGAGCTTGATGATCTTCAGGATTCCGCTGTTAAGATCAATGGCGCGTTTGACCCAAAACTTAACCTCGTCATCAAGCCCGAACCGTCCTTCTTTGGCATTATGACGAATTAGATAAGGTTTGCCGCCAAGAAGAACCACATCACCATATTCCACACGAAAATAATCCGTAGTATCCGTATGAATTCGAAACTTATGGGAGTCCCGGGAGATGGGCATCCACCGGGAAGCCATTTGTCTGAGATTGTCCTGGGAAACAGATGGTGTCATTTCGACCTTAACTGAAAAAAGTGACTGGATTACATGGACATCGGAGCTGATTCCACGAGGTGAGAAATTAATGGAAATAAGCTCGGGTGTCAAGCCATGAGATGGGTCATTTGTGGTGATCTTCTTAAAAAGCCTAATCCTTTGAGAACATCAAAGATCCCCCATTGCGAGGGCCAGTGATGAGCCAACAATGCCTGTAAAAAGGGCCCATTTAAGTAAAGATCCGGGCTCAAAAAACCCGGATCTTTAGATTGTTTTCCTAATTAGGGGTCACAAGAACTCTTTTTTTTTCTCTCCGAGTCGGCATCAGGCTTTTTGCTAGCTATGAAAGTTCTTGTGCAAACTTATTCTTAAAGGCCTCTTCGACGATCTTTGCAGCAACTTGCGTATCTTTGATATAATCACAATTAATAACCATATCAAACTCATACGGCACAGCATCTTTTTTGCCAAAAACCTTTTTGAAAAAGCTGCGTTGCTCCTTATCGAGTTGAGGCAATTTGTCGGCAGCTTCTTTTTCATTGACTTTTAAAATTTTAGACAACCGCTTAATCCGGTGATCGTCCGAACAGATAAATCGGACCGCCAAGACCCGGTCTCTCGGAATTATTAAATGTGTCCCCCTGCCCACAAAAATTGTAGGCTCCAAACCGGCAAGAGAAATCACTGTATTAATCAAATGCCTGTTGTAATCACTCTTAATAAAAGATTTCTCACCAACAAGAAAGGCTACAAATTCCTTTAAATAACCGGGATAACTTTCGTCAAAATAAGCAACTGTTTTCTCGCTCAATTTTGCCTCTTGGGCGATGTGCATCAGAATTTCCCTGTCTACTACTTTATAACCGATATTTTTTGCTATAATATCGGCAATCTCCAGGGCTCCGACCCCAATTTTTCGAGAACAACAGATCGTGGGGAAAATCTCCGGTCTTTTTTCTTTTCTTTTCTTTTCAATGAAGTTTTTCTCCAGATCTTGAAAATATTTATCTGCCAATTGAGTGCCGGTTGGTCTTTTGTGCGTGTACATTCCCGGTGCATATTTTATACCCCCAATTTGTACCATGGTATTCCTCCTTTTTTTAGGCATGAGATGTCTTTTTAAAAGTTATTTATTTTAAATTCTTTGTGTATACCTTTCAATAAATGAATTTTCCAGATCCTGAACCCAGTTTAACTATAAAATACGGATTTACTGGGCGGGCAAAATTGTACATTTTTCAAAGATCTCTTTTTGCTAATTATATCCTGCAACTATTGTGCCATAGAAGGCTGAAAGAAAGATGAAGGCTATCTTGCTGAAATTATATATTTATTTACTGAAAGGATAAAAAGCCAAATAATAGATGGTAAAAATACCTGTCTGCTTTTTTTACAAATTGAAAAAAAAAGCTTATACTCATTTTAAGTGACAAACCATAAAGGCGTCATCAATATCATTTCAAGGTGTGTCTTACCATCATTTTACAACCTGTAAAAAACGCTGACACCCGTTCATTTCAAATTCTAATCGCCATATTTCTTTTAAAACGAAATAGTTACATCATATCAGCAGGTTAAGCATATGTCTCACGGAAGATTTATTTTGGTATGGTTGTTGCTTTTAAAAGGAACAGATAGGTTGTTGTCTAATTCTAAATGGAAATAATTTTTAATAACTTTCTTAAAAAAAGGAGGATAACCATGGTAGAAATTAGCGATTTGAAGAAATTCGATACATTTAGTTTGTTTTCAGAAGATCAATTGGCAGAGATTGCGAAAATTACGGAGAAACAAACGTTCAAAAAGGGAGCCCAGGTCTATCAGGAGGGGGATCGGGCCAACCATATTTTTCTGGTTACCAAGGGACTTATCAGCATGAGGAAGATAGCTCCGGGAGATACCTATGGTATTTCCTTTGAATCCAGAGAGAAAGGCGATCTGTTTGGCACCGCCTGTTTCATGAAACCACAGGAATATACATTGGATTCCGTATGTATGGAAGATTCTGAAGTCATGGCGATCGATGCGGATAAATTGTTTGATCTTTTTCAACAACATCCTGAAGTAGGGTATAAGTTTATGAAAGAGGTCGCAAAAACCTATTTTGAACGCTATAAAATCGCCAAACGGCAAATTCATGCAATGGTCAAGGCGCCTACCATTATAACCGCGCTGCCGGGATAAAAAATTTTGTTAACCAAGTGAGCAATGGTCTGAAAGAAGATTGTTTAAAAAAACATGTAGTTGGAGAAAAGTTCTATATGTTTGATTAAAGTGAATGTTTTTGAATCCACAGTAAAGGAGATCCGCCATGAGCAATAGTACATATAAAATTATTGAGTTAGTGGGAACAAGCAGTTCTTCTTGGGAGAATGCCGCAACAAATGCTATAGAAACAGCATCCAAAAGCCTTAAAGATCTTAGAGTTGCGGAAATTACCAAGTTAGACTTAAAGATCGAAAATGGTAAAGTGACTGCTTATCGTGCAAGGGTAAACCTTTCCTTCAAATATGAAAAGGAATAACGAGTCAGATAGGGGTGGAAACCACATAAGAAATATTATAGGTTCCACCCCTTTTTACTTTGATTCCTGATTGCATTCTTGGTGCGCTTTTTGATGTTAGCGGTTTTTTCGAAATGTACCGAGGCGCCGGGATAGAGAAATATGCTTTTGAAAGGATAATTGTTATGTTAGTCAAGCGCTGGATGAGCAAACAGGTTATTAGCATCGATTCAAATGATTCCATGAATGATGCCATGGACTTGTTAAAAGAACATGACATCAAGATGCTGCCGGTTATGGAAAAGGGCAAGCTTGTTGGAATTGTTACGGATCGGGATCTAAAAAAGGCGTCTGCTTCTGATGCGACCAGCCTGGATATTCATGAACTTTTATATTTAATTTCTAAAATAAAAATAAAAGAGATCATGACCAAAAATCCCATCACCGTTCCGGAAGATTACACTGTAGAAGAGACCGCCGAGGTCCTTTTAAAGCATAAAATATCCGGGGTGCCTGTGGTCGACCCTTACGGTGATATCGTCGGAACAATCACTCAAAACGACCTTTTCAGAATTATAATTTCTCTAACCGGTGTTGAAAGAAAAGGCATTCAATTCGGCCTGGAGGTAGAAGATCGGCCGGGTTCCATCAAAGAGATAGCGGACATAATTCGACAATACGGCGGCCGTATGGCAAGCATCCTGACTTCTTACGATATGGCCCCCGAAGGATTTCGCCGGATGTATATTCGCATGTATGGAATTGACCGCTTCAAGATCAATAAGCTCAAGGAATCGCTTAGAGAAAAAGCAACACTTCTTTACATGGTAGATCGCAGCGAAGCCAAAAGAGAAACATATTAAAAATGCCTTGTTTCTCACCGTGTAATTACGCCGGATTCGGATAAATGGGAGTTTTGAACTATTATCGGTTGGCGGGTGAGTATGATCAGTTAACCCACCAGAACTTATCGAAAAGTTACAAAGTATTTGGGTATTCATTTGTTATTTCAAATAATTCCTGATACACTTAAACATCACGAGCCTTAAAAATAATATCATCCATTCCGCTGATAAATGAGGCGTTATAATAAACTCTCCGAACGAAAAGAGGTGCAATCATGGTTTTTCCGGTATCCGGTGTTGAAGTTTTTCCTTTATTTCCGTTTATCGTTGCATTTATTGTTTCTTTTTTTACCTCAATGGGAGGGGTATCCGGGGCCTTTTTACTTCTCCCGTTTCAAATCAGCATCTTAGGGTTTACCAGCCCTGCGGTGAGTCCGACAAATCTGGTTTACAACATCGTTGCCATACCCAGCGGAGTTTATCGATATATCAGGGAAGGAAGAATGGCCTGGCCCCTGGCCTGGGTTATAATTGTAGGCACATTACCGGGCGTCTTTATCGGTGCTATTTTTAGAATAAAATATCTTCCGGATCCGATAAATTTCAAATTTTTTGTTGGTTGTGTCTTGCTTTACATAGCTATTAGGCTTCTGTATGACCTGACCGAAAAAGCCGGTGCAAAAAAGCAAAAAACCAGGGAACTTGAGGAAAAATTTAAGGAAAGGTCAAATCAAATCCGCTCCGGGCAACAAGTAGCCTTGGAAAGAAAAGCGGTGGTAAGGACTGTTAAATTTTCTCTAACAAACTACACATATGAATTTTACGGTGAAACGTTTTCTTTTAATACCATCATTCTTTTTACATTGACTTTTATTGTAGGGATAATCGGCGGCACATACGGCATCGGCGGCGGGGCAATTATTGCGCCGTTTTTGATGACAATTTTCGGACTGCCTGTTTATACCATTGCCGGCGCTGCATTGCTGGGAACATTTTTAACATCCATTGCGGGTGTTGCCTTTTATACCATAATTGCTCCAATATACGCCGATACAGGCCTATCCATTGCTCCTGATTGGATGCTGGGTGCGCTCTTTGGTGCCGGCGGGTTTTTCGGGATGTACTGCGGTGCCAGGTTACAAAAATATTTTCCCGCCAGAGCAATAAAGCTTATATTGGGAATAGCAATTCTTTTTCTCTCATTAAAATACATCATCAATTATTTGATATAATACAAGTACCGATCTATATATTTCGTTAAAAACTATGCCGTTGAACCGTGAACCGTGAACCTTTGAACCTTTGAACCTTGAACCTCTGAACCGTGAACCTTTGAACCGTGAACCTCTGAACCGTGAACCTTTGAACCCATTTTAATATATAAAGGAGGCAGACATGTATAAAACGATATTGGTTCCGTTGGACGGCTCGAAACGAGCTGAGGCAATATTGCCTCATGTGGAAAACCTCGCGCTTTCTTTAAACGCCAAAGTGATTTTATTTGAAGTTGCGGAACCGTCGCTGATGCTGGAATATGATGAAGTGATTGATATGTCAATGTACTTGGAAAAATCCGATAAGCAGAAGAAAGATGCAGAGTCTTATCTTGCTTCTCTTCAAGAAAAAATCCGTGCAAAGGGTATCGAGGCTCAAACTCTCATCGGCCATGGTCCGGTGGTCAAAGCAATCATCGATGCGGCCGAACAAGAAAATGCGAAGCTGGTGGCCATGGCCAGTCACGGCCACGGCGGTTTGCTCAGGACATTTTATGGAAGCGTTGCAGCCGGGGTGTTGCAACGTATAGACCGCCCCTTGCTTCTCATTCGTTCACGAAGAGACGAATAGACCGGTTATTTCTTGTATTTTGATGTCAATAAATCAAATTACAAAACACAAATAAAAATGAATCATCAAGAAAAAATTTTTCAATTCATGGAAGCATCCGAATTTTATCCTCATCCTGTTTCCAAGATAGAGCAACGTGAAACCCACATCTCCAAAGTTTTCCTGACCGGCACCTATGTTTATAAAATTAAGAAATCGGTTAATCTGGAATTTCTGGATTATACCACATTGGAAAAGCGCAACTATTATTGCCATCAGGAAACCACTTTGAATCGTCGCCTGTCACATAATATCTATTTAGGGGTAGTTCCCATAACCTGTAAAGAAGGTCGATATTCTCTTTCCGGAACGGGAGAACCTGTTGAATATGCGGTGAAAATGCGCCAGCTACCCGAAGATCGTTCACTGATTCGAATGCTTAAAAACGGAAAAGTTCATTATGCGGAAATTGAGCAGTTGGCCCGAATGCTTGCCGATTTTTACCAAAGTTCCGCCACGGGCGGAAAAATAACTGCTTTTGGTTCATGGGAAACCATACGTGCCAACTGCGAAGAAAACTTCGGGCAAATGGAAAGATTTGCAGGAGAGAGGTTGAACGATCGGATATTTTGCGTCATACGTGCCGCAACACGCTCATTTTTGATTCGGAGACGGCCCCTTTTTCAGCATCGGATGGAAAATAGAAAAATCTGCGATTGTCACGGTGATTTAAGATCCGGACATATCTATTTTGATGATGGGATTCAGATCATTGATTGTATTGAATTTAATGAACGTTACCGGTATTCGGATATGGCATCTGATTTGGCTTTTCTGTCCATGGATCTGGATTTCGAAGGTTTTTCGGAGATGGCGGAATACCTGATTAATTTCTTTGCCCAATATGCAAATGACGCCGATCTGTTTGTTTTAATTGATTTCTACAAGTGCTATCGAGCGCTTATCCGTACCAAGGTGAATTGTTTGCGCCTGGAAAATTCTAATATCGGGGATTGGGCAAGATCATGTATTCGCGGAGAGATTGACAGATACATGGACCTCGCCTACAGATATGCCTTACAGTTTACCCGACCGACACTCTGGATTGTCTGCGGAATGCCTGCCTCGGGAAAAAGTACCATTTCTAATGAATTATCCAGAATTCTTGACATCAAGGTCTTTGGTTCGGATTTGGTCCGAAAAGAATTGTTCGGCCTGGAACCTCATGACCTTATGGATGTACCGTTTGGAAAAGGCATTTATTCCAAAGGTGCCGGTTCTCTGACCTATGGCAAACTCCTGTTGCTTGCCCAGGAGGAAATCGAAACAGGGGATTCGGTAATATTAGATGCTACTTTCAGCACTACCCATCAACGGGGTGAGGCCTTACGCCTGGCCCGAGACACGGATGCGAACATTGTCTTTGTGGAATGTTACTCACCGGCAAATTTATCTAAAGCACGTCTCATGAAGCGCCGGACCGGAACTTCCATTTCCGATGCCCGTCTTCGGCACTTTGAACAGTTTAAAAATCGGTTTGAGCCATTGGATGAGATCCCTGATGAGATACACATCCCTGTATATACGGAAAGACCTTTGGAAGCGTGCGTACAGAAGATATTATCGCAGGATCATATGATGCCGGACAGAAAGAATATTCGGGCGGGAAGCTCATCCCGCATTGTAAAGAACACTCCATAAGCGGTGAGCTATTTTTTGCGCCGGAAGGACTGT
>JAFDEW010000392.1 GCA_019310125.1 Deltaproteobacteria bacterium
GTTCACAATGCTGGGAAAGGGCGGGACATTCATGGGCCCTTTGATCTTCTGAATACGATACATGTTGTCCTTGACCTGGAGCTTAAAGGTATAGTTATCCCCGGGTCCGGTAATAACCATATCTGCCGTGAATTCGGCCCCAAGGGCGGGCGTGAAAGAACCGATCATGGTGAAAATTACTGCGAATGGGATCACGAAACCAAGAAGTCTTTTGCATTGAGTCATAAGGCGTTCCCCTTTCAAAAGCAACCGTAGGCGTTTTTTTCCGGCTGTAAATCCGGTAACAAATTGGAAGTGATAAAAACTCGATTTTTTCGGAGCAAATAGATAGGCTAAATAGCCTTGTGTGTCAAGAAAAAGGAAAGGTATACAATAGGGGTTTTAATCCAGGTTTGGCGCCACTGATCGTAAACATATCATAATGTCAGAAGGTTAATATAGACGGCTTCGTAAAAAGTCCAATTCTCGTGTTGCGCTTCATTTCACCACTCTCATTTTATGAGTCGTCCGTACTCTTTTCCATAGGATTTCAATAATGGCAACGCACGCACCGTCTTCATCTAATTTGTTATTTTGGGTCACAAATCTGCAAGATTCCATGAGTTCATCATTACCAGACCGAAGACGGAATATATTTTTGATATAAGCACCCAGATTTGAATTCAGATCAACCAACTCACCATAGGTCATATTCGCTATGATGACCTTATCCTTAAGCGCCATTTTCGAGATCAATATGTCAACCGCTTGATTTACTGTTTTTGGAGGGCCGGGAAGTTTCTCAACATAATCTCTTTCGGAAAAATTGGTTATATCAGAATCGGAAGAAGCATTCATCAGGTCCAGTATTAATGCACCCTCAACAATACCCGCTATGTGTTTTCCGGTATCAGGATTTATATCTCCATCCGGACCCATCACATATAACACATCAATATACCTCAATTGAATCCAATCCTTAATCAGAGATGCCGCTTCAAAGGCGATGGTTTGGTTAAGGTCTATCCCGAGCAGCTGGCGTTTATGTTTCAACGTCATCTTCCTGGCATAATCAGAATCACCGGTTAATTTGCCGTATGATATGATAAGCGTTCCTTTTGAGTCTTTTATGTTCTGTTCGATACATTCAGAATAATTTTCGGTAGGCATTTCTTTAAGTCTGTATTTGCCGGGCAATGTTCCTGTCTTGGTCACCCGCCCCTTGGGGAGCCACCCGCCATGGGAAAACCCCATTTTTATGGCAACATCAAGAACTGCCTGATCTGTCTCGGTTTGACCGCCGGATATAATTTTTTCTATCATGTTTCTATACCTGATTTTTGCACGAGTCGGAGGCTTTCATATGCCCCGATAGCGGGATTTCCGCTTTGCTCCAACAAGGCTATTTAAGAGTGAAGTTATAGTTAACTATTACGAACCCTTAATAACGCAGCAGATGGAAGCCTCCGGCTCGCCCTTTGGGTGAAAATTAATGAATAAAACAGATCATCATCCGATTTGCCATTTGGGTAAAAAGTATGATTATATGATTTTGTCTAAACCCGCTCCAATTAAGCCGTTTAAAAAACCTCATTAATTTTTATGCAAAATTCAGATTATAATATCCATAAGTTGCATGGGTTCGTCAATAATAACACGCGCCCCGCTTTCCTTTAATTCTTTTAAAGAGCGAAACCCCCATAGTACTCCAACGGGGAACATCCCCGCAGAAACGGCGGTTTTCATGTCAATGGCTGTATCTCCAAGGTAAATAAAGCTGGATGGCGGTATTGCAAGTCTTTGGGCAACGTTAAGAGCGCCCTTAGGGTCGGGTTTCCGGGGAATTGAATCCTGCTGCCCTGAAACAACGTCAAAATCCCATTTTGACAAAAAGAATGCCGCGCAGTCCTGGGTAGCAGGGTCGGGCTTATTTGATAAAATCGCCAATTTTAACCCCCGCAGCTTTAATGCATCCAACAGTTCCGGAATGCCCTGGTATGGTTTTGTCTTTACATTATAATTGAACCGGTAATCTTCCATATATTCTTTGAGGCAGGCCTCTATGATATCCGGGTTACGACTTTCTTCAGGCAATGCACGGGTAAAAAGCATTCTCACACCTTCACCAATAAACAATCGGTAGGTTGAAATTGAATGCGTTGGGAACTTCCTGTTTGATAGAACTCTGTTTGCAGCATCACCAATGTCATCTAACGTGTCTATCAATGTGCCGTCCAGGTCAAAAAGCACTGCTTTATATTCCATCATGTTACTTCCCCGGAATATTTTCGACGCGTAAGATTGGTGTTACTCACGATTTTCCCCAATAATCTTGACCAACATTCCGGGTTTAAAAGCAATATATTTTCCGGTTTGTGATGTAATACCCATCTCATGATGACCACAGCAATCACATTTTCTGGCCGTTACGATACCTTGGATCGATTTTTTATGATTGTCTTTTACTTCAGATGATTTTTCATTCATTGTCTTTTACGATATGCCTTTCTTATTCTTGAATTTTAATTTGAACTTTTTTTAACATATCAAAAAACTTTTGCTTTGAAAAATGCCCTTTTCTTTATGTGTATTTAACCCTAATTGAGCGAAAGTCGAGGATGCCCCATATTCAAGGCGTCACGGGTGAAGAGCACCAGGAAAAAGTCAAGTCTTTTTTTCTTTTTTTTTAAAGACAACACTCCCCCCTTCCGATCCATGCCGGTTTTTTA
>JAFDEW010000094.1 GCA_019310125.1 Deltaproteobacteria bacterium
ACTTGCCATCGGGGGTCTGGACGGTATTCACACCGCAGGATTGCAGCATGCGCTCGGCATCGCCCACGTGTTGGAGCGCCACGGGGAGCTTATTCAGGTCGACCTCGTCACCGACCCAAATGTTCTCCTTACAAGGTGCATCCTTGTTCTCGACAATGATCGGCGGGTGCACCGGGTTGTTTTCTATCGAATGCTGGTAGGCTTCCAGGATTTCCATCAGCGTGGAATCGAGCGGTGCGCCAACGTTGGGCGCCACCCGGGACCATGGCTGACCGAGGGTGCCACTCTTGGTAAAGCCCCATTCGGCGGCGCGAAATCCCGGGCTGTCCTTGACCTTGTTGAAAATCGGCGAGGGCGACAGGGTCTCGTCCGCATGGCGGCAGATCGCCCCCATCTCGAGGTTCCAGTCGATCTCATCATCGATGGCGAGGTACTCGCCCTTGCTCACCATCAGGTCCAGGTAGTCACGATAACTTCTCGGAATACTCTTGTAATCGATTTTTACAGACATAACTTCCTCCTTTGCTGACTGTTTTTAGTAATATCATTTTTCTGTTTGGGCCTACTTCACATTTTTGTCCTTCATGGTTTTCTTTTAATAGCTTTCCTCCTTTCATGGTTTTGCTCCCGCCTCTCCTTTACCGGTGTAGACTCAACTGTTAAAGACCCGGCCCTTTTGCGCATTCGGTGCCCGTTTGATGCGAGCACAAAATCGCCTATTACCATTGGACGTAAAAAGACAGGAATGTAAGACAAAGGTTATCGTATTGACCGGACACAAATCCCTCTTTCGCGTTTCCTGCCTGCTTGACCTCAAGATCCCCCATCCATAGGAAACTCAAGCCGCCTCCCAGCGTTACATCGTTGCTCTTCCGGTACTTGACCCCGGCCGCGTAGCGATACATGTCGCCCAACGGCAAATTGATCGGTCGCGTGTCGGAGTCCATCATTGACGAGTCGTAGGAGAAGCCCGCGGTCAACATCAACTTGGGATTACACTGGTATTCCGCGCCGACACCGATATGCCAAGTGTCATCGAATCCTGCGTCTATGGTCGTACTGGGCTCCGTACCAGTCAAATCGACATTAACCCTGCCGAAGCGGGACCATTCTTCCCAACCGACACTACCGAGGATGGCCCACTGGTCGTTGATGCGATGATAGACACCGGCCATGATGGATTGCGGCATCTTCATACCGAGATTTAATTCCGGCACCCTGTCGAAAATCGGACCCACATTCGAAAAGTCGATGTTTTCCTCAAAATCCAGGTCCGTTTCCATCAGATAACGGACGCCGATCCGGGTCCCCTCGGACGGCTCGAACATGATCCCGAAATTACCCTGGACGGCGAAGTCGGTATCGGAAAATTCGAAACTGCCGTCGCCCTTTCCAGGGATCCGGCTTTTGACTTTAGCCTCGTCCTTGAGATAGCCTAGCGTTAGCCCGGCACCTGCACCGATTGACAACCAGTCATTCACCTTGTAGGCGGCAGTCGGTTGCAGCTGGGGCGCAAGCAGGGCGACATTGGTGGATTTGAAGCGTCCCACCCAATGGTCTCCCCAGTCGAGCGCCAGGCCGAAGTAATTCCCCAAGCTGACACCGAGCTTAAAATTGTCCGACACCGGATGGATATAGGCAAAATTCGCACCGGCGAAAAATAGGTTGGTGTCGCCGTCGCTTCCTTCGACTGTCGTGTTTTCATCCGGATTAAAAGGCGCATGGATGTAAAGCGGGGTTAGGCCCGCCTGGAATGTCGATTCCTTAAAGCGCGTCATACCGGCCGGATTGGTAAATACGGTTCCTGCATCCTCGGCACGGGCAGCCAAGCCGGCGCCCGCATAACCCGTGTCCGACGGATTACCCAATTCATATATGTATAAGCCGCCGGCTTGGGCGAGGCTTGTACAGATCCCGGTCATGATTATGCCCGAGATAAGGATCCAAAGAGCCAGATTCCTTAATTTCATTTCGACATCTCCAAGTATAGGCAACCCTAACTGCCTGTTGCATTCATTCACCTCTTCCGGTAATCGAAGGAGATTATGCGCTTTTTGTTTAATGGTCACACTCATATCACTTATTGCGATGGCTTACTGCCTGCCAAACTTCTTTTGTTTCTTTATTTTTTAGTTTATATATGGGATAGGTGGATCCTTTACGGAATCACCACCGAACTGAGCATTTCAAATTTTTTAAACAGTTATTCGCCGTTCAACAGTTCCACTTTCAAGATCGACAGATGCATGCCATAGAGGCTGTTGAGAATGCCTGACAGCTCCGCCTGATCCCTTAACCGGCCGACCAGGGTCGTCACCGGGGTTTGATCTGATCTTTTGCGTGTGGTGATCCGCATACCGGACAGGCGGTCGGACCATGACTCATCCAGCTGTCCCTGGACTTCAATGCAATAGGTAGCCGGTGTCCAGAGCTTGATTTGCTTATCCTTTGATTTATCGGTCATGATTTCACAGTCCTTTTTCAGCTGCTGACGTTTTTCACAAACGAACACACATCGATGGGATAATGAAAAACTCGTTACATGGTTTTTATACGGATATGGTTGACCATATAATTTCGCGATCGGGAAAAAAACCTACAAAACGTACTGAAAAAGGAGGGTTTTTAGAATTGAGACCTGTAAAAAGAACTAAAAAAGGAGGGGATGGGGAAGAATGAATGTGGAATTGGAATTGCGGGTGCCGGAATTAAAAGTGGATGTGGAGTACCAGAGAGGGGAAGATTAGATCAGCCAATTTTCCGGCTGGGCGGTTATTATTACAAGGCTTCCTAAATTTTTGAATTTCCGGGGCAGTTAGAATTCAAAGAATCCCTATTTTCTTAGCCTTCTCAACTGCCTCACGGCGTTTGTTGACATTGAGCTTATTGTAGATGTTTTGCAGGTGTCCTTTTACGGTTGTTGTTGAAATGAACAGTCTGTCGGCGATCTCTTTGTTGCTCAGCCGCTGGGCCAGTAGATCCAGGATATCGAGCTCGCGATTCGTCAGGGGATCAACCAGCGGCTGAAGGAAAGACGCGATAGGCTGGTCGGCTACTTCCGGTACAGTTGTGCGTTCAGCATGGCCGAAAGCGGCCAGGGGTTGTTTGATCGCATCGTCGACCTTTTCATTTTCGGCAAACCAGGCGTTTGCCCGGGAATGGAGGGCAGCAATCTCCTCGGGACGCCAGTGTCGATTCAACTGGCCTTGCAACAGCTGCCGAAACTGATAGTGATACCGGAACCATCGATTCTCCATGTCCAGTGGGATCAAGAAAAGGTTGTCCTTTTGGAGTCTGGCGATGAACTCATCGCCATTTATCTCCCCCTTGCAAGGCTCAGCGTCCAACCCATGAAGAGCATCGCATAAAGGAGCACAGAATCGATCCGGGATCGCCGTCACGGCCATCAACCTTGCCATCTCCGGAGGCTGGTTCGACAGCACCTCGGTCACAAGATAGTCCACGATTTTCGCAAAGCCTCCTTTCAGACTCGCTACAATACGATCAAGATCGCTCGAATGCTTAACCGATTGTGACATCAGGCGCATTCCCGCCGGCCACCCTTCGAGCCTCTTTTGGATAGTCACGGCCGTTTCATGGTCAACCGAATATCCGAGGGTTTTTTCAAAAAAGGCCGTTGTCTCCTCCACCGTGAAGAGCAGGTCGGCGGTGTCAATTTCATTCACCTGATCCCGAGCTCGAAGTGTGCTGGTAAGAAGCGGCGGATCAAATCGGGTCAGCATCATTAGGTGGAAGTTTCGAGGCGGGTAGGCCAAAAAGGCGTCCACCAGGTCGTGCACCGTTTTCTCACGAATATTATGAAAGTCGTCCAGAACCAGAATGAAAGGGTCTTCGATCCTATCGAGGTCATTCATAAGTTGCCGCGTCAGGTCCGGGACAGGTGGGAACTCCGGAGCCTGCAGCAATGACCGGGTTGTCTCGAATGCCCCGGGGTGCGGCCTTTCTAGCGCAGCCAGCAAATAGCTCATAAACTGACGAAGATCGTTTTCTTCAGCGTCCAGAGAAAGCCAGGCATAGGGACCATCCCAAGCTTCCAGCCACAGAGCCGCCATCGTGCTTTTGCCGTAACCAGCCGCCGCGGAGACAAGCGTCAACTTCCGATGACACAGCTCGTCCAATCGCGCCACCAGTTTTGACCGAGGCACAAGATCCGGGGAAAGCACGGGGGTGTGGAGCTTGGTGTGCAGGATCGGCGAGGCGTCTTTCATTTGAGCCGTTGAAGAAGACTTCCCTTTCAATTCTTTGTACTCCGAGACCACGATGCCGGTGATGGCCGGGCTCAGATAGAAGTCTCCCTGGATCACGGTCCTGATGCCGTTCACCAGGTCTTCCGGTGCACTTCTTTTCAGGATGTATCCGACGGTGCCGGCTTGCAGCATGTCTTCGACGAAACGCTTTCCCGCGTGCATGGAAAGTGCCACCACTTTTGCCGAGGGAACCTCGCTCAGGATCCGTCGCGTGGCATCGATCCCGTCGAAATCCGGCATGGTAATGTCCATAATCACCACATCCGGAGAAAGCGTCCGCACCCTTTCAATCGCTTCCCGGCCATCTCCGGCTTCACCGACAATACGAAAATCCGCCTGCTCTTCCAGAAGGAGACGGAGCCCCTTTCTGAAGAGCGGGTGGTCGTCTACCAGAAGGATCGATATTGCCATATCTGCGTAATCTCCTCGTCACAATCTGTTGGTGGACCGGGCATCCCGCTTACGTTTCCACGGAAAACCGGAGTGCCGGGTTAATCGTTTCCATAAACTGCTTTGCTTTCTTTGACAACCAAATGGTCGCTCCATTCTCCTTTGTCTCGCTTTCGCTCCAGGCTTTCAACAAGCTTCAAAAGCCCATTTTCAAGTTTACAGGCTAACTCCTCTCCCGACCCTTATCGACATGGAATGGTGCGGAAAGGATGGCCGTGCACCCTTTGCCCGGTGCGGACACCATTCTCAGGCTGCCTCCCAGATCAACCATGAGTTCTTCGATACTGAACAGACCGAAACCGCCAATTTGGCTCCCTGCCCGAGTCGCCGCGCGCGTATCGAAACCAATACCGTCATCTTCAACAATGATCCTTATGCTTTGGCTTCTGTCTTCTAAACGAACGCTTACCTCGTTCGCCCGGGCATGTTTAACCACGTTAACGATCAATTCCCTCACATTGCGAAACAATATGGTCCGCACGTCTGGGTCCAGCGTTTTTCTTAATTTTATAGGGACATTATTGATGACTTCGGTTCTCAGGCCGTATCTTTTATTAATCTGCTCATCCAACCACTCGGATATGGCCGAAGAAAGACCGATTTCGTGCATTGCAGGAGAACTCAGTTCAAGCATGAGCATTTGTACCTCCTCAAGGGTCTCGAGCAAAAAATTCGAAATGTCGTATAGCTTGTCTGCAAGTTTGGAGTCATTGGTGGACTTGCACGCCGAGGCCAGTTGTATACGTATCAGTGCCAGCGCCTGCATCACATGATCGTGCAGGTTGGCGGCTATGGCACGCCGCTCCTTTTCCTCAGCGATGGTCAACTTAAATGCCAGGGCCTTCAAACGCTGCTGATAGTCGATGATCTTTTGTTCAGCCTTCTTGCGCTCGGTGATATCCATCATCATGCCAAAGATATTATCGCCAAGTAGTTTCGCCGAGAAAAGTACGTGGATGCGCCGACCGGCATAGGTAATGGTTTCCGCTTCAAAATTCGTCACGCTGCCGTGCTTCTGAAGTTCGGCCAGCATTCGTTCACGGCCCCTGATATCACTCCAGCGTCCAAGAGCCCCCTGGGCAATGATCTGTTCCGGGCTGGCAAAGTCAAACATTCTGGCCAGGGCGTCGTTAGCAAATGTGAGCCGACCGTCGATCGTCGTGGTAAAAACCCCGACCATGGAATTTTCAACCAGGCTGCGGTACTTTTCTTCACTTTTTACGAGTTTTTCTTCAGCCAATTTGCGCTCAGAAATATCTCTTACAAACGCAGTGATCTGGGACAATTCTCCTTCTTCCCTATAATAGGTGGCCGTGAACTCCGCTGGAATAACCCTCCCATCCTTGCAGAGCACCATGATCTCGGTTCTTACTATATTATCACCCTTACGGATTGCATCCTGCTGTAAACGTCCAATTGCATCGTAATATTCAGGATTGGCATAGTACTTTCTGGTTGATTGCCCAATATACTCTTCAGATTCATAGCCCAAAACATTAAAGGAATCATTGGCCCAGTTTATCGTTCGCTCCGGCATCTTGACTGAGAAGATAGCATCGGGCACTGCAGAGATTAAGTGCTCCAGAAAATCGCGGCTCTGTTGCAAGGCCTCTTCAGCCTGCTTGCGATCGGATATATCCCTGATAACCGAGACAAAGTATTTTGGGTTGCCCTCTCTATCAAACAGAAGGGAAACGGTCAGGTTGATCCAGACAATGGAACCGTCCTTATGATAATATCTTTTTTCAATGGAGTAGGTCTCAATTTCACCGTTCAGCACTTGCCGGACGAAATCGAGATCAGCCTCCAGGTCATCGGGGTGGGTGATATCTTGAAAGGTCAGCGCAAGTATCTCGTCCTCTGAGTATCCGACGATATCGCAAAATTTCCTATTAACTCGTAAAAAGCGGCCCTCCGGTGATACGTGGGCAATACCGACCGCGGCCTGTTCAAAGGTGGTACGGAAAAGTTGCTCGCTTTCTATGACCTCAGCGGTGCGTTTGGCGACCATCCTCTCCAGGTTCATCTGCATGTTGCGCAGATCCATGTGTGTTCTAACCCTGGCCAGGACTTCCCTTTCCTGAAACGGCTTGGTGATAAAATCCACTCCCCCTACTTCGAAACCCCGGACTTTGTCCTGCATGTCCTGAAGCGCACTGATGAAGATGATCGGGATGTCTCTTGTCCGCTCATCCTGCTTCAGACACTTGCAGACCTCAAAGCCATCCATTTCCGGCATTCTCACATCCAGCAGGATCAAGGCCGGGGGCTTCGCCAAGGCTGAGTCAATAGCCAGTTGCGGCCGTTCGGCCGGCCGGGCCTGGTATCCTTCCAGGGCAAGAAGTTGGGTCAGCAGTATCAGATTGGAGACTTCGTCATCAACGATAAGAATATCTCTCGAAAGGATCGCCTCATCGTTTTTGGAAGTCATCTTGTAGTCGGGTTCACTTTTCATCGTTCTCTCCAAGAAGGTCGCGGATCAGGCCTGTTTGAAAATTATCCATAAGTATTCGCAAGCCTTTGGCCGTATCCGGAGACATTGGTTCTATGCGTTCGATGACGGTAAAGATCGCCTCCCTGTCCAGCATCAGTGTCGCCTCGCGCAGATCCTGAATCACATCCGGGGGCAACCCGGACAGCATTTCTACCGTTAGATTTATCCCCTTCTTCTGTGCCTCATCCGCCTCCCAGTCCTGATAAATATACTTTACACCCAACTGCCGGGCCATGGTACCGAAAATTTCATGGTCCTTGAAGGGTTTATGGCACGGTGTTCATCATACTTTTCCCAAATGAACAGTGATAATCGGGAAGATCTTCGATGTGACAGCATACTATTGTCATTTTCACCTGATATACAAAAAATATCATTAATATTTTAAAAGTCAAATAATATTCACACAGAAGGATGGCAGGTGAAATGAACAGTTTGGCGGCAATTTGCTTGACGCCCAGTCAGCCACTTCCCCGGCTGATTCGTAATCTCTATTTTTTCCAAGAAGTTTCAACAGGGGTTGGAAGGTCGTTATGTTTTGATTCTTTCGGCGTCGAATTTTCTTCCGTTTTCCAAATTTTAGGAAACCTGGTAAATATAGTCATCAAACCAGAAAGAAATTTGTTATACTAAATTTCCGCCACCCCACCCCCCCCATACCCTTCTTTTCCAGTCCTTTTTTAGGCATCTATCATAAAACCCTTCTTTTTCAGTTCTTTTTGGGGGTTTTTTCGACAGCCACGAAAATATATGATCAACCTAAATGATGGCCTCCCTTTGTGCACCAAAGAATCAAATAAGTTAATCAAAGCTGGTGTAGTTGTTGGTGGACAGTATGGTGTAGGGGCTCTCCGCGAGGAAAATGAGACGGTTGGCTATTACAACATGGTTGCGGCTTCTTACGGATTGCAGGCTGGCGCACAATCGTTCGGTTATGCGTTATTTTTCATGACCGATGATTCGCTAGAATATCTCAAGAAAAGCGCTGGCTGGGAAATCGGTGTCGGACCCAGTGTCGTCGTTGTTGACAGGGGTTTAGCTCGTTCGCTCACAACCACAACAGCTAAAGAGTCTATCTATGCTTTCTTCTTCGACCAAAAGGGGTTGATGGCAGGGCTCGGCTTACAGGGTTCCAAGATCACTCGGATTACACCGGATCAGTAGGCATAAATCCTTGGTATAGGTCGGCAAATTTTCTTTTTGAGGCGGATTTTTCGTCGTTGGTTCATTTCGAGATAATTATCTATCAATATGCCAAACGATTTTTTATCGAAACAAAAAAATCTGTATAGGAAGTAATTGCTTTTGATATGAAAAAAACGATCTTAATCGTCTGTCACGAGTGTGATTTGATTCATCGGGTGGACGCTGTACCCGAAGGGAGCGCAGCCAGGTGTTCCCGGTGCGGCGGGCTGTTGTATCAGCACAAACGCGACAGTTTGGAGCGTACGCTGGCATTGACGGTGACGGGCCTTATTCTGTTTGTGGTGGCGAACGCCTTTCCTTTTTTAGGCTTCAAACTCCAAACCCAGGTCCACGAGACCATATTGATTACCGGCGTCCAGGAGCTTTATCATCAGGGGATGTGGATCCTGGCAACCGTGGTGCTGTTGACGACCATTGTCATGCCTGCGGCACAGATAAAAACCGTTTTCCGGTTAATCCAACACCTGCAACCCTGGGCCATGATGGAAGTATTCATGCTGGGTATTCTGGTTTCCATTGTAAAACTGGGCAAAATGGCCACGATCGTACCGGGCATTGCCGCGTTTGCATTCATGGCCTTGATTCTTATTTTGGCCGCGTCCATGGCGGTATTGGATCCGCATGCGGTGTGGGAAAGAATAAAAATCCAAGAGAGCACCCGGGGCATTACCGTTGCACGGGCCGACCTGGTCGGGTGTCACACCTGCCATCTGCTGTGCTGTTTACCGTCCCAGGGGGGTCATGATCTGACCTGTCCGCGGTGCGGCATGCCCTTGCACCGGCGAAAGCCCAACAGCATTGCCCGGACCTGGGCACTGATTCTGGCGGCCGCCATATTCTATGTCCCGGCCAACGTGCTGCCGATTACCATTGTTACTTCTTTGGGCAAAGCGCAGGCCGATACCATCATCAGCGGAGTCATTTATTTTTTAATGTCCGGTAGCTGGCCCATTGCCCTGGTCATTTTCGTTGCCAGTGTGTTTGTGCCATTGTTAAAGCTTTTGGCTCTGGGTTATTTGTCTTTTTCGGTCCAGCGAAAATCCGTATGGCGACCCGTGGATCGCACGAAAATCTATCGAATGGCAGAGGTTGTGGGCCGTTGGTCCATGGTGGATGTGTATGTGGTGACCATCCTGGTGGCCATGGTGAATTTAGGCGCCCTGGCAACCATCGAAGCCGGTCCCGCGGCCGTCTATTTTTGTGGCGTGGTGATTATCACCATGTTGGCGGCCATGAGCTTTGATCCCAGACTCATCTGGGACAATTGTGAGGAAAACCATGAATGAACAGCAAATTCAAGAAACTGGTGCTTCGGGTGCGGCCCGGGCCGTTGTTAAACCCAAAAAAAGCATTTCCATTGTCTGGATCGTGCCTTTGGTCGCCCTTTTGATCGGCGGCTGGTTGGCCTACAAGGCCGTTACCGAAAAGGGCCCTACCATCATGATTACTTTCAAAAGCGCCGAGGGGCTGGAAGCCGGTAAAACCAAGATCAAATTCAAAGACGTGGAAGTGGGTCAAGTGGAGGAGATCCGTCTCAGCCCGGACCTGTCCCATGTCATGGTAACGGTCCAGTTGACAAAAGATACCAAAGACTATTTATCGGAAAACACCCGCTTTTGGGTGGTACGAGCCCGGGTGGGCGGCGGCGGAGTTTCCGGTCTGGGCACCCTGTTTTCCGGTGCTTACATCGGCATGGATCCGGGAAAACCCGGCAAAGAAGCCCGCTCTTTCAAGGGGCTGGAAACGCCGCCCATCGTAACCACGGATCTGCCCGGCCGCCATTTCATGCTCAAGTCGGAAACAAGGGGCTCTTTGGATGTTGGGGATCCCGTGTATTTCAGGCAGATCCAGGTGGGCCAGGTTGTGGCATACGAGATGGAAAAAGACGGACAAGCCGTTGATATCAAGATTTTTATTCATGCGCCCCATCATGAGCGCGTGCGTAAAACCACACGGTTTTGGAATGCCGGAGGACTGGACGTATCCGTTGATGCCGGCGGCATCAAAGTGAACACGGAATCCTTTGTGACCATTATGATCGGAGGGATTGCCTTTGAGAACTCGAAGGATTCGGAACCCGGTCCGGCCGCCAAAGAGGGTGAGATCTTTCGGCTGTACGATAGACGGGAGGATATCTTCAAGAAAACTTATGTGAAAAAGACCCGCTGGCTGTTGC
>JAFDEW010000393.1 GCA_019310125.1 Deltaproteobacteria bacterium
AGGAAGAGGCAGGCACTGCACCAAACATACCCAAAAGAATGCCCCCAGGGCAACAATGTAAACCTTATCCCGAACCACTGCCGAGTTTATTCTGTTTTGCCAGAACAGAATTAAAAATGCGGCAAAAATACATACCGTGTAACACGACCAGATCCAGGCATGTACCGCAGCAAACAAAACAGGGACGGTTGCAATGATAAAGTAAATTATATTTCGACTGATTGTCATTGGAAATGGTCCGCAGATTACGCAGATTTCACAGATTAAAAATGGTATAACGAAAAGGGATAAGTGGGCAGACGCAGAAATTGAGCAAAAAGGGGTGTTTTGCAAAGGTCTCTCTTCGAGATCATTGCCGGAACATCTATGCAAAAACCTATTCGCTTGACAAACATATATTTATGGCATATATATAGTAATACCATTAATATGGCTCAGGAGGTATAGTTTATGGCTACCCAAAAAGTTGCGATCACTGTCCCACCCCTTTTCCTTAAGCGAGTGGACCAATGGGCAAAGAAAAAAGGTAAATCCAGAAGTCGATTTATTGTTGAAGAATTGGATAATAGATTAAAAACGCTTGAAGATGAGGAGATCACAAAATTATATAATGAAGTTTGCGCCGATGGAGACGTTTCAGATTACGACAATGACCTTGCCGAGGAAATGCTTGGCATAAGCTCAGTGCATGAAGAGGAGGAAAAATGGTAATCTATCAGGGCGATGTTTTTTGGACACGCCTTTCCCCATCTTCAGGATCTGAGCCGGCATATAAAAGACCCGTGGTCATCGTTCAAAGGGATTCCATTAATCGAAGCAAATTTCGTACGGTTGTGGTTGTTCCCCTTACAAAACAGACAAAACATGCCATCCTTCCGGGGAATGTTCTTCTTCAGAAAGGTGAAGCAAACCTCCCAAGGCCAAGTCTGGCAAGGGGAACTCATGTTATGGTAATTGACAAAAATCGGTTGATTGAAAAAATCGGCACTCTTTCTCCAAAAAGAACAAAGGAAATTATCGACAATATAATCTGGGTCATGGGAGAAGACACTAATCGAGATATCACTCCGGTGAGATGAGACTTGGGCCCTTCCGGTTGCTGAAATGTTTTTACCCAAAACAGTTTACCCCGTTCTATTCGCAGACCATTTAACTGGGGTCCTTGGGATGAAATGGGTATAATAAGTGGACTAGCGGCCAGCACCTGAGAGTACTGACAAAGGCGTCTTAAGCAGTATTTTAAAATCCAGGCCCAGGGACCAGTTATCGATGTAATGAAGATCCAGATTCATCCATCTTTCAAAACATACATCATTTCTACAGGGAGTAATTTGCCACTGGCAGGTAAAACGGGTTTCATTAAAAGGTGCTAATTTTCAAACAGTACTTTGGATACCCTATTCAATGTCTAAGTGAACCTGAGTGTATCTGTGGTTATTTTTCTATTTTGTCACAAATTATAGATAATGCATCTTCAATAGATGTTTCTGTGGATTCAAAAACATCATCCCCGATGTGTTTATGATGCGGATGAGTAGCTATGTCAACCCAGTGATCAGCATTATCCCAACGACAAATCAAATTCCCTAAACTGTCTGACCAATGATATGAATATTTTCGCTCTTTATTTTCAAAAAGATACTCTTTGACATATAGATTTGAGGAATCTGTGAAAATCACTTGTGCTTTGAACCTGAACGATTCTCCTTCTTGCTCATATAGTAATACATGAAAGGATTTTATAAGATGTTTGTACCTGGCAATTAGATCAAGCATATTCCAGTTCCCGTTTTTGCCTGTTAAGCCTGTCCAATGATTCTTTTGCAAAGCGCCAGTCTAAGTAGTCGTCCTCTTCTTTGAAGACCTCTTTATTTTTAACCCCTTTAATCTTTTCTTGGAAGCTTTCAAAATCCATACGATATTTAACTTCGAAACGCTTGATCTCCGCCTCATATTTTTCCATTTTTGCCATCATCATGAACAAAGCCTGATTTTTCACAAATGACTTTAGATCCTTAAAACCAAGCTGAGTAATGATGGGTTCATATTTTTCGATAAACCCTGAATCTATAGAAGTCCCCATAATTATTTCCTTCCTTAATTTTTTGCGTTCCACGAAAATCTTTTTTCCGATTGATGATAAAAATGACTCACCAAGTCGAAATTTTCCGTTGTAATACATAGATTATCATGAAACTTTCTCTTTTGTCCAGAAAAGCATGATGGCAAATAATATATTTCGTCTATTTTTATCTGCGTTAATCTGCGGAATCTGCGGACTAGTAGGCATTCTTGTTCGTCTCCCGCCCGAACAGCGTCAGCCAGAGGATTTTTAAATCCATCCAGAAATTCCAGTTTTCCAGATAAAAGATATCATGCTCAACACGCTTTGCAATGGATGTATCCCCGCGCCACCCGTTCACCTGGGCCCAGCCGCTAATACCGGATTTTACCAGATGGCGCACCTTGTAATGGGGAATCTCTTTTTTGAATTTTTCTACAAAGTGCTCTCTTTCCGGGCGTGGACCCACCAGGCTCATCTTCCCAATGAGAACGTTCCATAGCTGAGGCAGCTCGTCCAGGTTGGTTTTACGCATGAACCGTCCGATGGATGTTACACGCTGATCATTTTCTGTTGTCCATGTCGTATCGGAATCGCCGGGATTCTGCACAGTCATACTTCGGAATTTATACATGTCAAATTCTA
>JAFDEW010000394.1 GCA_019310125.1 Deltaproteobacteria bacterium
GGTTAATTTAACAATAAACTTAGGATATTCTGACATTTTGAATTTCAATAATTTGAAACCCTACGGGATTCCCAATTTCACCGCATCTACCGCGTCAGATGCCGTTCCGCATAGACGACTATAGCGAAACATCATCTTCCTTGTATCTGCCCTGTGAAATGCTTGCCCAATGAAATGCAGAGCCTATTTCATCGGGGCGAAGCCTATTTCTCTGGGGTCAATCTGCGGAATCACTTGTGCGGCGTACTACTTGTACGCCTCCGCGTAATTCCTCGATTGTCTTGACCTTGCGAAAAATTGCTCATTTCTGAATTGGAAACTTAATTGATACCCATTATAGATTTATGGATAGACAGTACCTGAATCTTATATGAAAATTATAACATTGCTGGAAATCTGCCTGTTTTTTTACCCCCCGATACGGTTCATCTGGGGAACACATTTTCTGGGGAAACACTTCAGCAGTCCATGCTCTTTGGGTTTGTTTTTAATGGCAAGTTCAATCAGTTGCAAAAGATCGTCATCTTCCTTTTTCTGTCTGAGTGGCGTCTTAAGATCGATCTCCTGATCCGAGAAAAGACAGCCCCTGAGATGCCCTTCAGGGGTCAAGCGCAATCGATTGCATTGATCACAAAAGTGATGACTCAGGGCGCTAATCAACCCGATCTCTCCTTGCCCCCCTTTAATTTTAAATCGTTGAGCAGGTCCGTCATAAGGGTTGGATTTCACAGGTGACAAGTCTGCGTGGGACTGGATCAGCTGATAAATTTCATCTGTAGAAACAAACCGTTCGGCATTCCAGGTACTTTGGTTGCCTACGGGCATAAGCTCGATAAAACGAATATGATACGGCTTTCTTACGGCCAATTCGGCAAAATCCAATATTTCATCATCATTGATACCTTTTATGGCGACCACATTAATTTTAATGGGATGAAATCCCACATGTTCCGCCGCCTCAAGCCCCTCCCACACCCGTTCAAAATAGTCTTTTCCCGTAATCCGAAAAAATCGTTCGGGCTTTAAGGAATCCAGGCTTACATTGATCCGGCGAATACCGCTATTTTTGATATCGGCAGCAAACCTTTTAAGCAGCACCCCGTTGGTAGTCAGACTGATTTCTTCAAGCCCTTCTATGTTACAAAGCATTTCAAGGAAATGTGTAACGTCCTTTCGTACAAGGGGTTCCCCTCCGGTGACCCTGACTTTACGAATACCTTTATGAACGCAAAGTCTGACAATACGGAGCATCTCTTCATAGCTGAGTATCTCCCGATGGGAAATAAATTGGACCCCCTGTTCCGGCATACAGTAGATACATCTTAAATTGCAGCGATCCGTAACAGAAAGTCGCAAGTAATTGATGACTCGATGGTTTTTATCTAACAATGAAAGCCTCTCACACAAGTTAAACAGGACACCCCAGTACGATCTTATGGACCTACGGGGCAGGCAGATTTTCGCAGACCCGCCTGCCATGCGATCTCATCCGCCAATCAAGCCCGCCCGTCATTTGCGTTATATGCATCCGATAGCGAACGGTCAACGCAGCCTGAGGCAAGAGCGGGCAGGTATACACAGATCATATTATTATTTCTTAATTTAAGAATCTTGACAATCTGTGTTCATCTGTGTCCAAAAATTATTTCTTATATAGCAGCATTTCCGAGTTAGTGTCCATCCATATTTTTTTTAAAATTTACTTGAAATTAATGCATTACAATAGATTGGAAATGTTTGTAGGATTTTGAAAAAGTCGGCAATGAAGCTCTCCGTAACCCCGCCGGGCGGGATCTCCGCTTTGTTACGACCCCGTTTGGCGAGATTTCCGTTTCACTCCAACAAGCTGCAGGGTATTCAGGCAAATGCGAATAAAAAGTGGCGTTACGGATAACAAGAAGTAACGTCGGGTAACGATACTGTAACGTTTAAAAAATGGAAGCTGTTGATTACCGGCATGCAAAACAAAAACGGCAAATCAACCCCAAGGGCCTATCCTCTAAGGGCCGATTTGCCGATTAAGAAGGGGGGTAATATGAAAATGGAGGTTGCCAAGTTAAACCCCAACTATTTAAAAAGCAAATATCATGCCACAAATAAGACTTCATACAGTTTTTTAAATCCATTGAGCTTCTAAGAAATAATTGCCACTAAGTCACAAAGACACAAAAATAATTACTGAGCGCCTAATTTTCTCTCAAAGCATCGACTTTTTCAATAGGAAGTTCTCCATTCTTTTTAAAGGCATTAACTTCCTCAATATGAAGTTCTTCATGGGTTACGGTGGTGATTGGCGGATATTGGCTCACATCCATGCCCGGTACATAACCAAACATAAAGCTAAGTTCCCTGTTTAGCATATGGTAAAGTCTGGTCAGTGGAATCTCCATGGGGCATACATCCTGACACTGACCGCAATTCACGCAGGAATCCGCAACGTGGGCCAATCTGACCAACGGGAACATTATATGCGGCGGTGTTTCTCCCCCCTGCACAAAACCTCTCGCCGGCTCAAGGTAACACTCCTGACAGTAACATAGTGGGCACACATCTCTGCACCCAAAACACTTGATACACCGGTTAAAATATCCCAACCAGTAGTTCAACCGATCCTTATTCGAAAGCCGTCTCAGTTCATCAAAATCCCTTTGTTCCCATATTTGGGCCAGTTCAACTGCCTTTTCGTCCTCTTTTTCCCTTTGTTT
>JAFDEW010000395.1 GCA_019310125.1 Deltaproteobacteria bacterium
CGGTTACTCCCAGCAAATGGTTTTTGCAATAATACCGGTCAAGTCTATCATTTCCATGTTAAGTTCTTCTCCGAGAAAAGGATCTTCCATGGCACAACGGAGATGAATCTGACATTTGGGGCAGGCGGTGACCAGAAGATCACTTCCGGTGTCATGCGCCTGTCTCAGGCGTTTGACCTGAAGTGCTTTGCTGAATCCATCGCATCCGGTCCAGGCGCAATTCCCGCAACATATGGCCGACTTTCCATTATTCTGCATTTCCCGAAAGCTGCTTGGCTTGAGTCGACGGATCAATTTTCTGGGAAGGTTTGTAGGTTCTTCGATCCAGTTTAAACGACACGAATCTTGGAATGTTATTTTTTTATCAATTTTTTTAAAATCTATCGCTCCTTTGCTGATCTCGTTTTCAAGCAGTTCATAGATATGGGTGACCTTGAAATTTAATGTAATCCCATATTTCGGGTAATCATGGGCCAGTGTCCTGTAGCACTCCGGACAAGCAGTAATCACCTCCTCAATTCCAAGGTTATGGATTGACTCCACATTCATTGACGCTAATTTTAAAAAATTATCTTTATCTCCCGACCAGAGAAGATCATGTCCGCAGCATCGCTCATCCTGGAGTAAGGCCGGTTTAATATCGAAGAAATTGAGAAGACGAAGACTATCTTTTAAGATATTAAGGGTTTCAACGCCCAGATGGTTTCTGAAAAATATGTCAAAGTACGGGCTACAACCGCCGAAAAAAAGGATCTTACTCGTGGAATCAACCTCTACATCTTGGGGCAGCCAATCCCATCGCTCTGTTTTGAGCCCGGGTGATGTCATGGCTCGCATCAGAGACTGAAAAAAGCCACCGTGCGCCTCATGAGCATTCCCTTCCTTTTTTCTGATAACGTGGCGAATATCCCGGATAAACTCGGGAAAATTAACCGCCGATGGACAGCGGTCATAACAGAGGCCACAGGTCAGGCAGGACCAAACATCTTTGTTTACGGAAGGAGAGTCAATATCACCGGCAATGATGGAGTTGACCAGTTCTCGGGGCGAGAATGGTTTGCCGATTAGTGCCAGGGGACAGGCGGAAGCGCATTTCCCACAGTCCTGACATGCAAAGGCATCATGACAAGAAACGATCTCGGCCAAAGACTCCCGGCTTACAATTTCTGATTCCGGCATTCGGATGGGCGCCATAGGACTCGGGCCCAACGACCGGATTTGATTGCAAAAGTCATTCAAGAATTTCAATAATAGATCTGACTCATCCGGGAGAAATGTGACATGCCGCAACCGTTCTTTTCCCAGGCCTAAAAGTCCGATAATATCCCTCGTATCTTCGGTATTCTCACGGGCAGTGGCCGTACCGCTGCCGTATCGGCAGGTTCCGGGTTTGCACCCTAACAAAAGCACACCATCCGCTCCCATTTCAAACGCTTTAAACAGAAGGGATTTGCTTATTCTTCCGGTGCAGGGAATCCGGATCATACTTACCTGATCGGGAATTTCACTTCCGATGTCCTGAAGGGTTTGGAAAGCGGTATGCGGGCCCCAGTTACATAAAAATAAGATTATTTTAACGTCTTCCATTTTTTACGTCAGCAATATTTTTTCAAGTGTCTGTTCGAGAAATTCCTGGTTACGATAGGGGCTGTCCACGGCATTGGTGGGACATGCGGAAATACAATTGCCGCAGCCTTTACACAAAGTTTCGTCCACCCAGGCGGCCCATCCGTCAATAGCGTTTCTGTGCAATGTCACCGCCTGATAAGGGCAGACGCGGATGCAGCGTCCACAACTTCGACACAGGCTTTCATCCACCACAACGGTATATCCTTTGTTATGGCGAGGTTCGCGCGGCATAATGGCTGCCGCCTGGGCGGCGGCGGCAGCGCCTTTTTTCCGGTTAGAGACATTGATGCCCGGCGGTTCAGCTAAAAAAAGTCCGGAAATGGCGGTTGAACCCGGATAAAAGAATGGTATTCCGGGGACGCCCATGTCCTGCATAGAAGAAGACACGGTTCTGCCCGGCAGTTTTTCATCCAGTATGACTGACCCTACCGTCATTATCTGCCGAGAATCCTCTGATTCCGCAATAATGTGAAAATTACCCAGAGTCCCGCTTAATTCTTTGATGGAAAAGCCTCCGAAACTATGCACATTGGGATGATCAAGAATTTCCACCGGCGGTTTTTGCGTGCGTGGGAACCAAAAGACCTCCAGCCCTGCCTGGGCAAGGGTCAGGGCACTGCTTATGGCGACTTCGGAGGTCCCGATGACCGCCGTAGTGAAATTATAGTTTCTAATAAGATCCGGAAGGGGTTTCAATCTTTTTGCCCGATTCATGGAACGATCGATGAGTCCGGTAAATTTTTTCACGGCAAGGGTATGAGCACGTCTGCACCATTGAACGACTGATCCCGGTTCCGGTAAATAAGGCGTTTTTCAGGCGGCTTCGCTGGTCCGTACAGGCGCTGCAAATAAAATTTAGCGGGCAGCATACACAAGATGCCAGTACCACCCGGGTAAGTCCTTTTTCACGGATGGTCCGGATAATAGCAGAAGATCCTTCAGGAGTGCAGGCCGAGTTCACAACCTGGGCATGGACCACATCCGCTTGAGACGGTAATCCTTCAACATATTGGCTCATCTCATCAAGCCATCCAAAGGTATGGTTGCATTTGCAGACAAAAATTCCCAGACGGATTTCCGGGGAAAGCCCCGGATCGGGAGTGGAAAATGACAACCCATACCCCTTTGGCCGTTGGACGGTTCCCCCAAGCATTATCATGGCCTGAGAAGCCGCCGCATAACCGCGAATAAACATGGCGTTAACATTCGGCTTTGCTGTTTTGGGCCCGTACACTCGGATGACATCATCCCCCTTGACCGTCGGGGCTATTTCCGGATCTGCGATGATGAGCACACCGGTTTGCTCAATGGTTTCTTCGGGTAATTGTTCATGGGTTATCGCATGAATTGCATTACAGGCATCAACGCACTGAAGACATTCGCTGCAAACTCCGCATTGAAGACATCGGGATGCTTCCAAAAAAACCTGTTGTTCACTCAAGCCCATGGAGATTTCCAAAAAACTATTCTTGCGCACCGCCGGTTGCCTTTCCGGCATGATCGTTCGTGCCTGTGAAGGTATATCCGGAGGAATTTCCGGAAAATCTTTGTTCTTCGGTCTTGAGGGTTGAGGATAAACAACCTCCTGGTTACACATATCGCGATGAACGGCGCGGGCAACCTTTCTGCCTGCAGCCATGGCCTCAACAACGGATGAGGGTCCTGAAACCGAATCTCCCACAGCATAGACGTTGGGTAAATTCGTACGCAAATATTCATCAACCTCGATCAGGCCGCGAGCCGAGACATTAAAGCTAAATGAATTATGCTTTCCCTGAAGTGCGCCCCGTTGACCGATGGCAACAAAAGCCAGGTCAAACTCGAGTTCAACGGGTGGACGATCCGGAATAATGACCGGCCAGGGGATACCCTGGGCATCGGGTTCTCCGGGGGTAGTGGTCATGCAGCGCAGCCTGTGGAGTTTACCGTTTTGACCTAAAAACGCAATGGTCTGGGTGCAGTCCCGAATGAGGATTCCTTCTTCTTTAGCGGCCCGAATTTCTTTGGCATTGGCAGGGATCAACGCTTCAGGGAACCAGGATAAAATTGTTACATGGGCACCCAGGCGCAACAGTGTACGGGCCAGGTCAAATGCGGCGTTACCGTCTCCAATCACCGCTACTTTTTCATCCAGTGCGTTTATTTCGCTGCCATAAAAGCGCTCCAAAAAAGAGAGACAACCTTCAACACCTTCCAGGGTTTCTCCAGGCACACCTAATCTTAGATCAGACCACGTTCCAATGGAGATAATGACAGCGTCAAAATCTTTTTTGAGCACATCCATATCACGGGCCAGATCAACGGAATGGCCGGTAATAAATTGTACGCCCAGTTTCTTAATATATTCAAGATCATTATCGATGATATCTCTGGGCAGGCGATGACGCCCGATTCCGTAACGAAGCAACCCGCCAACTTGTTTCTCTTTCTCGAAAACCGTTACCTTATAACCGAATCGGGCCAGGTCCGCAGCGGCGGCAATCCCGGCCGGACCTGAGCCGATAACGACGATTTTTTCCGACTTTTTATGACCATCACCGGCGGGTATGTCTTTGGGATTGGAGCGCTCATGGTCAGTCACAAATCTCTTAATATCCATGATGGCGACGGGTTCATCGAGTTCACCCCTTCTGCAAACGGCCTCACAAGGGTGGGTACAAATACGTCCGCAGATGCCGGGCAACACGTTATTTTCCCTGATCAGGTCAAGCGCTTGGGCAAACCTGCCGGCTTTTACAAGGGCAATATAACCCTGAGCGTTCACCCCCAGCGGACAGTTTTCCTGGCAGAGGGGCCGGCGACGTTTATCTATAACCGGCCGGCCCGGAAGGCTTCGCTGACTGTTAATTTGGATGGCTTTTTCTCCCCCGGGAAGCAAAACCGGACATATTTCGACACAACGTCCGCAAAGCGTACATTTGTCTTGGTCTATAAAGGTTTGGGGGATGTTTAGGTGAACACGAAATCCTTGGCGATTGTGCTTAATGGAGGAAACTTTTGCAGGAAAGATGCATCGAATGGCAGGGTTTCTTAAAATTCTGATAAGCCCGGGTCGATGGGCATGGTTTAACGGAACGCCTGATTTCAGAACCCATTCATCCCGGGAAAGTTTTTTATCCAGATCGTAATCAGAATCCACAAGGGTGAGGGGAATGCCCAGTTCTCCAAGCTTGTTGGTTGCGGCGATACCCGCCGGTGTCGCACCGATAACGGTGACCCGGTGGAGCCGTTCTTTGGGACGTTTCATGAAATAGCTCCTGCTTGACCTGCGGCCTTTTTCTGTCGTCCCTTGAGTGTGGCCAGGCTTTTTCAGTGCCTTTTGGAACGGATTCCAGGACGGATTTTTGGGCTGCATCCATGGAAATAACTTGTGTGACGGCGGTTAAAAAACCGATCATAATGATATTGGCGATCATTACCCGTCCAAGCTCTTCGGCCATGCCGGTGGCAGGGATAGAAAAAAAGTCACGTTTTAATTCACGGGCAGGTCGAACCAGATCCTGATCAATGATTAACGTTCCGTTTTCCTTGATCTGCTTGATCAGCTTATCATAGCCTGATTGAGACATGCAGACCAAAATATCCGGATGATTCACATAAGGGTAATGAATCATTTCATCGGAAATGACAACTTGAGCATTACACGACCCCCCACGAGACTCGGGCCCGTATGACTGAACAAGTGTGCTTTCCATGTGTTCACCAATAGCGGCCGCTTTTCCCAGGATAATACCCGCAAGGATAATGCCCTGCCCACCAAAGCCGGTGATTATAATCTCCTTTTTTGCCTGTTTATGATTTTGAGAGTCGGTCATGAGTTCAATTCCGGAACGTTTTCTTGAAGACGGCTCGGCCGGTAGATCTTGTCATACTGTTCAATAAATGTGGGTCGATCCAGATCGATAAATTTGCCCAAAATGATGCCCTTTTCAAAGTCTATATCCAGTGTAGAAGGATCTGCATCATTTTTGATAATCGCTTTTTCCTGGTATAACTTTAGCATATCCAAAGGTTTTTGTTTATTGCGTCGACCGTAATTTACCGGACAGGGTGAAAGTGCTTCAATAAAGGAAAACCCTTTTTTACAAATTGCTTCTGTTATGGAATCCGTAAGATCTCTTATGTGCAGCATGGTCCATCGGGCCACATACGTGGCACCGCACGCATAGGCCATTAGCGGCAGATTAAAAGGGGTTTCAGGATTTCCGATCGGTGTTGTTGTGGATTTCGCCAGGTGAGGTGTGGTTGCGGCCACCTGGCCGCCGGTCATGCCATAATTTAAATTATTTACACAGATAACCGTTAGATCCATATTCCGCCGGGCCGCATGGATAAAATGGTTTCCGCCGATGGCGAAGAGATCGCCGTCACCGCTGAACACCACGATATTCAGTTCAGGGTTGGCAAGTTTTAATCCGGTCGGTGGCAAAGGGGATGGCCCTGCCGTGGGTGGTATGAAAAGAATCCAGTTTAGCATAACCGGCGGCACGTCCGGAACATCCGATTCCCGAGACCATCACCGTCTTTCGAAGATTGATACCGCTTACTTTCAGAGCCGTCAAACACGCAGAGAACACCGTTCCAATTCCGCACCCCGGACACCAGATATGGGGATTCCAATTCCGCACCCCGGACACCAGATATGGGGAATGCGATCCGTGCGGATAAGATCATCCAGGGGATGACCGGGTTGTTTTTTGGATGGTGTCGGGATTTCTTGCATGGTTTAAAAGGCCTCTTTCAACATTTTAACAACGCTGTCCGGATGGATAATCGTCCCGCCGGGATGCCCGACTAAAAATACAGGAACCTTGCCCCCGGCGCATCGTTCAACCTCTCGATGGATCTGACCCAGATTAATTTCTACCGTCACGAATCCCTTGACTCTATCTGCCAGCGTGCGAATCTGATCTTCGGGAAAGGGCCAGATCGTTACCAGACGCAAAAGTCCGGCCTTGATTCCCAGCTTTCTGGCTTCAGCCACAGCGGCCATGCTGGTTCGGGCCGAAATTCCATAAGATACAACGACAATTTCAGCATCATCTAAGAGGAAACTATCTGTCCGAATGATGTCGTCTAAATTTCTTTGGATTTTTTCGGTAATCCGGGCCATCATCTCCGCCTGGGTTTCTACGGCCATTACCGGGTACCCCTTTTCATCGTGGGTAAGACCGGTAATGTGCAGGTTATAGCCTTCCCCTGCCGCCGGCATGGGTGCGACACCGTTAGGTCCGGGTGCAAAGGGTTTGAAGTGGTCTTTTCTCCCTTTGGGTTTGGGACGCGATACAGTCTTAATTAATTTTGCCTCGGGTATAATGACTTTTTCACTCATATGCCCGATAATTTCGTCGGTCATGATGAGAACCG
>JAFDEW010000095.1 GCA_019310125.1 Deltaproteobacteria bacterium
GGCTGGGTATTTAAAGCGCTTGAGCAAATTCTTTGCCGGCCTTATATGCTTCTTCAAGATATTCCGGGTGCTTTAAAACATCATCCTCAAAATCCAGACCGCGATATAAAAGCGATCGCCAAAGCTCCATGTCCAACACATCAAAAAAGTATTTGACGGTTAAAAGCGTTCCGTCAAAAAGCTTTTTACCCTTAGTGGCGCCGGCTGAAATGAAAAGACCCTTTCGTATGGGCGTCCACTGGCCGTAAGGGACCTTATCAATCCAGTATTTTTTAACCCATAGGGATTGACAACGATCCATTAATATTTTGGTGTGGGCACTGACCGTATAAAAAAAGATGGGACTGACAAGCATCAATCCTTGAGCGGACAGAATTTGGTCAATAACCTGGTGAAAATCATCTTTGATGACGCATTTCCCTTCCTTTTTACAACCGTAAATTTCGAGACAGGGCGACATCTTCAAGTCTCTTAGATTGATTTCATTGACTTGGGCGCCGGCGTCAACAGCTCCGCTAACGGCGCGTTTGAGCAAGGTTGCAGTATTTCCTTGTCGTCTGGGACTGCCATAAACAGCCAATATTTGAGCCATTTCATCTCCTTTATTATAAAGAACTCACATGGAAGTTAAATAAATCATTACCGGTTCTATTGGCGTTTCAGTATATTAAAAGCGCGTTAAGATTGCAAGATTTAAGGTCTTGACCGGTTATTCCATGTGTCAGCTTGTTTTCAGCGGCGCCCTCATCCACCGACCAGCGGACGTTCTTTTTCCAGTTTGAAAAAAACCAGAAACTTGCTTTCTCTGCGATCCTTACCCGAAGGGTAAGTTCTTCGGCTCAGTGAAGAAATCAACTCAGAATTTTCTTCCTCTCGAATCCTGCTCAAACATAACCTTTTCCCATTATTGATAGGTGTTTCCCGTCAATATTTTTTAACGCATAGGACAAAGACAGTGAATAGGATCTCAGATGGGTCTGCTTGTTCTTTAATCCAAATTTTGCCTCGGGTTTTTTGCGATGAAAATCAATGGTGGCGTCGGAAACATTCAGAATACCGGTTTGACAATAAGGCCCATATCTGGTATCCAAATTCAATTGCCGGCATTTGGATGAGAATTGCCGGTGCATGCCTAACGGTATTATGTGTGGTTGTTTATTTGATTGCCGCGCACCGCTGAAACTTTTGAGACCTTCGCGAACGTCCCCACAGGGTCATTACCATGAAAATTTCAAGCCCGGATAACAACGGGCAAGGGGGTGTAAATCAAAATTGTTGGTTATTGAGTTCATTCGTAAGGTGTCAGTGTTCAGGTGTCAGGTTTCAAATCTTCAAGTTTCTCGACCCTGACACCTGAAACCTGACACCTTTTCCCCAAAGCTAAATACGCAGCACAGACGAACATGAA
Source organism: Deltaproteobacteria bacterium (assembly GCA_019310125.1). Taxonomy (GTDB): domain Bacteria; phylum Desulfobacterota; class Desulfobacteria; order Desulfobacterales; family UBA11574; genus S5133MH16. The sequence goes on from JAFDEW010000095.1 coordinate 1,409, forward strand.
TTTTCATATTGCCAACAGCCGTGATTCACACCCCGGGCAAGGAGGATGAATTGGAACATTCAAAACCGGTTTTGGTTACCGGAGCCACCGGCTACGTTGGCGCACGCCTGATTTCTCGATTGCTGATGTCCGGATATCGCGTAAGGGCTATGGGAAGATCCCTGGCCAAAATGAAATCACGATCCTGGGGAAATCATCCCATGATTGAGCTGGCTGAAGCGGATATTCTGGACCTGCCGTCCCTTGAGCGAGCGGCCAGGGGCTGCGGGACAGCGTTTTACCTGGTGCATTCCATGATTGCCCAAAAGAAAGGATTCGCGGATGCCGACCGCACGTCGGCCAGAAACATGGTAGCGGCGGCAGCGGCCCAAGGCCTGGAAAGAATCATTTATTTAGGCGGACTCGGTGATGTTAACCACCCCGACATGAGCGAGCATCTGCGCTCGCGGCACGAGGTCGGTAATATTCTCCGGTCCGGTCCGGTACCCGCTACCGTACTTCGGGCCGCCATGATCCTGGGATCCGGCAGCGCTTCTTTTGAAATGCTGCGCTATTTGGTCGAACGCCTGCCGGTGATGTTAACGCCCCGTTGGGTTCACACCCTCTGCCAGCCCATTTCCATCACCAGTGTACTGCATTATCTCCAGGGGTGTCTCGAACACGATGAAACCATCGGCCAATCCTTTGACATCGGCGATCTCGATGTATTGACCTATAAAGAAATTATCGATAATTACGCTCAAGAGGCCGGCTTGCGCAAACGCCTGATTATCCCGGTGCCTCTGCTGACCCCCAAACTAAGCTCCTATTGGATTCATTTGATTACGCCGGTTCCGGCCTCCATTGCCAGGCCTTTGGTCCAGGGGTTGAGTATTCCGGTGATTTGCAAGGACAATCGCATACGGTCCATCATCCCGCATACGCCGTTAAGCTGCCGTGAAGCCATCCGAATCGCTTTGGAACATATTAAAAACCAGCAGGTGGAAACCTGTTGGACCGATGCCGGGTGCCTGCTTCCTCCGGAATGGGCCTATTGCGGTGATGCGCAGTACACCGGCGGAACCGTTTTGGAATGCGGCTATCGAGTCCGGATAAAAGGGACGCCCCAAGAGATCTGGACGCCCATCCAAAACATCGGCGGAAAAACCGGTTGGTATTTCGGTAAAGCGCTGTGGAAACTTCGCGGAGATTTGGACAGACTGATCGGCGGCTTCGGTCTGCGCCGGGGGAGACGGCATCCCACCGAGCTGCGGGTCGGAGATGCCATTGATTTTTGGCGTGTTTTGGAAGTGGAGCCTGAACGGCGATTGGTTTTATTGGCTGAAATGAAAGTGCCGGGGGAGGCATTGCTTGAATTTCGAATAACACCTCAAGTTGACGGCTCTATCGAACTCAAGCTACTTTCCCGCTTTTTGCCCCGAGGACTTGGGGGCATACTCTACTGGTATGCCTTTTATCCGTTTCATGAGTGGATTTTTGGCGGCATGCTTCGAGCCCTTGCCGAAACCACCGGCAAGTCCATGGTTCGCGGTCCCGAACGATTTACGCCCAGATTGCCGGATAGTTGCGAACTCCCGCAGCAAAAAACGTGATTAAACAAGTAATTAAAACCCACTTACATGGATTATACATCCTGTATGCTGCCCTGTTGGCATCATGAGAACTTTTTGTCTTTCACCCTGGCGAACCCCCAGGAAAAGGAAAGTCCGAATGATTCCGGGCCTTCCCGGCAGCAGTTATGTTGGGCGCGACCGGTGTGGACTCACGTCTTCATTGATTAGGTTGGGCGGCCGGTTTCCTTTCAAACCTTCCACCATATTTCTTGCCGCCATTTTCGCCATCCGTAGTCGCGTTTCAATGGAAGCACTTCCGATATGAGGCGTCAATACCACGTTCTGTTTTAGGTTGATGAGTTCGGGATAAATGCTGGGTTCTTCTTCGAATACATCCAGGGCCGCACCCCTGATTCGGCCGTGCTTGATGGCTTCAACCAAAGCTGCTTCGTCCACCACCGGCCCTCTGGCGGTATTGATAAGAATGGCGGTACTTTTCATGTCCTTGAATTCTTGGGTCGAAAACATATGTTTTGTCTTCTCTGTCAGGGGAACGTGAATGCTGATAAAATCACTTGTGGCAACAAGTTCATCGAATTCTACAAATTCTGCTTCATATTCTTTCTCAGCACTTTCTTTTTTGGATGGACCATAGTAAATAATCCGCATGTCGAACCCTTTTTTCGCTCTTTTGGCTACGGCCTGTCCGATAGCGCCCATACCGACAATGCCCAGCGTCTTTTCATAGATGTCAACCCCCATGTGCGGCTGCATGAGCTGCCAGTTTTTGAATTTCCCCGCCCTTGTGTATTGATCGGCTTCCGGGATTCTTCGGGCGGCGCCCAACAGCATGGCAAATGCCAAATCTGCCGTGGTTTCCGTGAGCACGCCCGGTGTGTTTGTCACCATGATGCCCCGCTCGGTTGCCCCGGCAATATCGATATTGTCATACCCCACGGCAATGTTGGAAATCACCTTGATGGATGTCAGTTCGTCCATGACCCAAGAATCAATCCTATCGTTGAGCAAGCAAACAAGCCCCGCCTTTCCATGCGCTCTGTTAACCAGTTCACTGGCAGGTAGAATTCTGTCCGTGTCGTTGATGTCAATGGTGTGCCCTTCTTTATCCAATATATCTATGGCATCCTGGAACACTTTTCTGGTAATAAATATTTCAGCCATTTTGAAATCATCTCCTGTTTTTTCCAATCAACAGAGGCAACTAAGAAAAGTCCCCAAAGGCAACTGACATTTTGTTTTTTATTGCTTTTCAATAGGCCTGCTGTGGCCTTGGTCAACCTCATAGTTGCATAAACAACACGATGAGATTTGTGTAAAACCGCTTAAACCATAGCGTTGTGTTCATTTACTGCCAATATACTGAATTCAACTGCCAGTGATATCCAAAAAGGAGTCTTTTTTCACCGTATTGTTTACCCCATGGGAAAGCCGATGATACCCCATCTCTTTTGTTGTCAAGGGTTCGCAGTAAATGGCGGAGGTCTATCCCGCTTTCTATAGCGGGGCTTTACTCTTGACGCCGAGGATCTGAGGCATCCTCGACTTTTGCAACGTTGAGGTCAACTGCACTGCATTGATCGGGCATGGCCTCATTGATAACTTTCAACTTCTTTCCCTGTGAAATGTCTGAATTCAAATCAGCTTTCCAATTTTTGCTATTTGCTTCTTGATATCCTGTTTGAAATAATCGTCATCGGTAAGCGGCAATGCCTTTTTATACATTTCAAGAGCGGCGGGATATTGCTTTTGCTCCGTTTTCAGTTGGGCATAGTTATACCATACCTTAAAGGAGTCGTTGTCCATGGCCAGCGCCTTGGAAAGATAAAAATCCGAGAGATCGAGTAGTTCGACGGTTAAGCAAAATTCTCCCAGTCTGAAAAACACTTCTTCCTCGCTTCCTAAAATCGAGAGAAGTTTGGTAATCTCCGCATTGTATTCCAACGTCCGGCCGGCCGATTTATATCCCGTCGTCGCTATGATATGCGGCATGGGGTGATCCGGAAACGTTTCTTCGGCTTTTTTGGCCAGGCTTAATGCGCCTGGTACCCGCCCCTCCTTCATCAGTTGTGCGGCCTGCGCCACTTCATTTTGCAGGGGAAGCAAGCGGTAATCGATCTCATCTCCGTCTACAATCACATGAAAAAAATGATTGAATGCCCCATCTTCCAGAATCCCGGCCAGCGGCGCGCCGGAGCCTCCGGCAATGATCTGGCTCAAGCCGCCAACAACCGAAAAGTTATAAACATGCACGTGCCCGACGAATACCATATCAACATTGTACTGTTTGAATAGACCGGCAAGCTCGTCCCGTTTTTCCGGATATTTGTTCAACGAATCCTTCAGATGTTTTATCTTCGGATATAAGGGCCTGTGTAGCATGACAAAAATATGTTTACCCTCGGCCCGTTTCAAATCCCCTTTCAGCCACTCCAGTTGTTTGCCCGTGATTTTCGACGTTTCATTCTCAAGTTCACTGCACAGAACGATAAAATGACAGTTCTTTACATCAACCGAATAATAAAGCGTTCCGGTCTCCTTGTTTTTATATCGTTTAGCAAATGCTTCCCGGGCAAATTCCGTGTAACCGGAATGATTTCCCATGGTGATGTACAAGGGAATATTCTTTTCCCGTATCGGCGCCGTGGCTTTTTCGAAGTCGTCGAATTCTTCCCTGGCCTTCTCTTGTGAATACGCATCATAACCCAAAACAAGATCGCCGGTGTTAAGTATCAGGAAAGGGTCGAGTTCGACGGCCTTTTTAATTACCTTGTGGTATATGTACGGCTGTTCCGGTCGAAATACATTTGCCGGCCGGTTATCCCCCATAACGACAAAATTCAAAGTCTGTTCTTGATGCTGCTCAGCAGTGGGAACTGTCACACAGCCAAACAATAAAACCAACAAGACGCATACACCCAGGAATTTTCTTTTCATGCCTTTTTCTCCTCACTTTCAGAAATCAACGTTGTTTCGAATCGGGTCAGGTCGATCTGATGTACCCCAAAAAACAGACAGGAAGGCCTCAATTGCTCGCAATTCTCGCCTGACCAAAAGGAACGAGGGAGCAACAAGGCATGTCGATATGTGCTTTGACTCCAGGGGACGGATTAGAGGTGACCGTGATCTGGCCTCTAATCCTGAATATATGTTGGCACTTCATAACCTAATTCTCGCCTAACGATATCATCACCAGTGGGCATGGAGCGCCAGCGGAATGCCCATCTGGTGGATGAAATTGTTAAGGCCAAGTTTTTCTCTCACGACATCTCACGATCTACAAGCTCAAAGATGGCTTATTGTAAAATTTTAATTGTATCGGTTATATGCTTCAATATTTGTTTTTCTTTTTGAAAATGCTTTCCTTCATCGGTGAGATTTAAGAGCAGAACTTTATACGGCTCGCCAGGTTTTGATAGTGAAACTGCGTAAATAGGTCCTTCTTGTGATTTTTCGATTTCTTTATCGCTTTCCTTTTCTTCTTGACCGTCCTCGTAAAGCGGCCAGGATTCCCTAACGACTGTCAGATAGATTTCAAGCGCCTTAAGATTATTAAGCGTCGTGAAGATGTTCCTTTTGATAACATCGGTTGCGTACTGGGAACCGTTGGGACCGTCGGCAGAGAACATTATTTTCGCCATTCGTATTACGAAATCTTCAAAAGTCATTTTTTGCGGATTGAACTCTTGGTTTGGATATTGGGACATATCTTCGAAGTTGATCTCAATAAGCCAGCCAGTGCCGTTTCTTTTAAGTAAAAAGCCGCCCTTATTCATTTCATAATCGTTAGGATAAGCGAATTCGAAACAGTTCATAAAATCCCTGTAAGTTTTAAAGTCTGAAGGAACTTTTCCTTGCTCTTGCCTGAACTCTACTTTCGTTCCGGTTGTGGGATCAAGCATAAGTATTTGATTTTCAACCGTTTCAGCCACAAGATAACCGGCCTCGTTAAATCCTTTCAAATTTCCCCATCGTAAACCTAATTGCGTTTTTTCCAACGTTGAAAGATCGCTGATAATTTCACTTAACCCAATATCTCCTATAGGTTTCCCATTTTTGAAGAAAGAAAAAATGATCTCTTCCTTGGTGTAGTTTGAGGGAAGTGCACCTTCTGCGTAACTAGCTCCTATTATATGTTGCCCATCATTTGCCACCCAAACCTCCTCGAAGCATGCTTCTGTCGACCACATCGGAATTTTTTCTCTCCTTCCTACGTTTCCATGCCAGTTTACTTTGAAAACGAATATGTTTTTGTCATCTGGGCAGACGATTGCCGTGAATTTGTGATTTTTAGAGTGGAAGGTTTTCAATGGAAGTTTGCTTACTGGCACTTCAAAAGCGGGTTCAACAAGTGTCGGTTGGGCAAAGGCTAAAAGTGTTTGACCGATTATAAGAAAACTTAATCCAATATTTCTGAGTTTTAGCTTCATACTCTTAGCTTCCTCTATTTTTTCTCAAGTATCCTTAACGGCGCGGGTAACCAGCGGGGTTAAGGCCTACCGTGAACCACAGATTTTAACGAAAACCGCAGAGTTTATTCCCGTCTGGTTCATCCGCTTTGTTATGTATTAAACAATTCATTCTGCTCATCTGGTGGAGGCATCTTTAACAATTTTTGGTATACCCAGTACAAACACAAAAAGTATAAAGGCACCAATGAAAGAGAAACAATTATAAAGCCTGTACGTTCAATTACATAATTCAATTTGTAGGCTATTAATGTGCTAAGAATAAAACCGATAAAAAAACAAATTGGCAGCGCCACTAAAGCTATTATTTTGAATCTTTTTTTATATGGATCTGGAAGCTTATCCAACATATTTATTTAGGCAAGAAGGTCTCTTTGAAAATATTAGTATAAGGGCTCAATAAATCCTATTCCGTTATTCCTAAAACAATTCATCTATACATAACGATGGGCATCACCTGGACCAAAAGCCGCCAGGCTTTTGGGATCAGCGTGCATGCCTTTGTTCGGCGGAGATGAAAATACAAACAGAATTCACCATCTTTGATCATTGGAATACTACCGCATTCAGTTCTTTTGTAACTTCGTGATTGACTCATTCCAAGCTGGTTTTAATTCAATTTCTCCAAAGTACGGAAAAGCTGATATTAATTCTTTGTTTGTTTTAGAGAAGTTTTGTTCTATACCTACAATCCCTCCCTGAAATGTGGTAGACACCACATAAGGAGTTAATAGAAAACCAGTACGACGGCTTGATCCAAAATAATCGCCCAAGTAATATGCCTTACCTTGTTCTATAGTAATTGGTTCCTTCAGATAGGAAGGCTGCGAAGGGAGGTCGATCTTTGTGGTTTCAAACTCCATAACTGCACCTAAAAGTGCGTATACGAAACCCTTGAGCTCATAAATTCCAGGTTTAATTTCAACTGCATAAACCTGCTGCTGATCGAGCAGCCTCAAGCTTAGTATTTTGCCATTGTTTTTATTCTCAAGTTGAAGTGCCAACCTCAATTTATTCATAAAATCATGGTCCAGACTGAATCTGCCGTAAACAAAGCTTTTTTGAGGGTTCAATTTTGTTGATGATGAGATTGGTGGACGGTAATTCAAATTTGCGCATCCAGTAAAAGTAGTAGCCAAAATTATTATCATCAGCCATTTTCCCACATTGTTCATTTTATCTCCTTCCTTGCTCGGTTATGTCCGAAAGCATTAATTTATTGTGCCGAACATTATATATTATACGGCTGCATCTTTTTTACAGGATTTATTAATATGAGACAATTATACAAAAATAGTGGAAAAACGAAAGAAAAGTCAATATATATAATGATATTAATTTTCTATGCTTATTTTTGACGGCG
>JAFDEW010000396.1 GCA_019310125.1 Deltaproteobacteria bacterium
TGTCAGTGTTCAGGTGTCAGCTCTTACGTTCGTCCTCCTGACACCTGACACCCGACACCTGAAACCAGACCTTCGAATTCCGATGGAAAGTAATAAATGACCGCTGTTAACCAATATCAGTGAATTACACACACATAGAAGAGTAGAACCATAATGACTGAAAGGAGTTGGAAAGGCTTCAAGACGAACATTTAAAGCAACATGGGGAACGGAGTTGCTGCAGGAAAATCTTTTTGACTTCTTCCTTTTTTCACCAAAACCTTAAGGGCGCTGTTGATCTCTTTGAGTCTTTTTGTTTTTGTATTCAATTCTTTTCAATCTCGATGCGTTTGGTCGAGATTCAGGAGGTCCAGCTTGAGCTGCTCAACGAAATCCGAGCACCCCGGACGAAATCTGATTAAGCAAATCATGGCATTTCAAATAGAACCAAGCATTCGAAATATTCAGAACCCAATAAAAAGATCTCCTGAGCCAGCATCATTCAAAATAGTAACTTTATTGTTCCGTAACACATGCCGATCACGTAAATGATCAGAACAATGTACGGCATCCATTTGCCGCCCCAAGTCATGTGTTTTATGGTTTTGATCTTTTTCCTCGATCTTAAGACCATTAACACCGGCAGTATTCCGACAAACATTCCTCCACCATAAGTTCCGGCGATGTCTAAAGCATTGACAAACGCCCCTGGCTTAAAGAGCGCGATAACAAGCGGCGGTATGACAACAAGGAGTGTTACGGCCCGTGGCGATATTTTTTGATGCATCTCAGCAGCAACATCAACATACGCTTCTTTTAACGAAAAACCAAAACCGATATATGACGTCATCGTGGAGAGTACCGCGAACAAGTTACCTAAGAGTATTACGCTTCCGCCGACGATCAAGCCCAAAGGTATTGTTGCCGGTTGGCCGGCAATGTTGGCGCCGGCAAGCGAAGGCTGGCCCTGACCGGCTGTTTTGGGTACTGCCCCCATAACAACAAAACACCACACCACGTACAACAACATCGGGATTAACACCCCCCATATGGAAATTCGGTTGATATCCCCGTGTTTCTTTAGTCCCCGTGCGATGGACGGAATCACCGAGTGACCGACATAAGCAAAGAGTACGACACCAAAAACGTTCAGCGTATCGCGCCAATGGGTTTCCAGTAATAACGGAATTTCTATGTTTGGCAGCGTCAGTGCGATGACGATGCCGATGAGGATCAGCATTGCACTGAAAAGATAAGTATCGACACGGCTAACGATTTTGAGACCAAAATGAACGATGAAGCTGCCGATAACGAAGTATATCAAAATACCGGCAAGGACCGGAATTTTGCCGTTTGATAACGAATAAAACAACTGCCCGCCGGCTGCCAGGTATCCGGTGAGAGCCCCATAAATATAAATAATAATGCCGATAATCATTACAGCAAAGCCGAATCCCCCCAGATGTTCTCTGGCAAGACTCGGCAAATGATGATCTCCTTCGGTGTGTATTACGGTTTCGGCAATGTACAGCGCCGAAAAAACAGAAACCGCTCCCACAATTAACAGAAGCAGAAGCATCGGGAAAAAACCTGTTTTTGCCGCCGCAACCGGCAACGCCAAAATACCGGCGCCGATAATTGTGGCTGCAAAAACAAAAACACCTTTTATGGTGCTAATTTCGTCCTTCATAATTGAACCCTAATTGAGCGTAAACAAAACGGGAAGAACTGCTTTAAGGGACAAGCCACAGGGCCGCATCTTTAAAATCCTGCAGCACCTTGATAGAAACACTGCCCATGGTGTAGCCTTTTACATCAGGGATTTTAACGCGATTGGGCTGCCGTCCAGCGGCACTACAACAGATTTTGTAATATCCGTGCTCATTATCCGCCTCCTTTGGAAACGTGTTAATCCGATTGTTATTAAAATTAATCCCCTTTTAAAATTTGAAACGCTCAGTTTAGTTAAAAAGTAATAGATCTTAAGTCGATGGTCAATTCCATTTCACCGGGTTCTTGAGATCTGGAAATTTTAAAACCCAGTTTTCGACCCAGGGCAAGCATACCTTGGTTTTCCTGCAAAACCGTGCCCCACACGGTTTCGATGCCGCGATTTTTGGCAATCTTGAGGCTTATTTCCAGCAGTCGGGCTCCCACCCCTTTTCCTTGCCAGGGATCTCCTGTCAGGATGGCGAATTCAGCGCGTTTACCGTCAGGATCGGTGATAATACGCGCCACGCCAAGGATCCTTTCCTCGCCCTTATCTTTTTCATCAACAGCCACCAGGTCGATTTCACGGTCATAGTCCACCTGGGTAAAGCGCACGAGCATGGAATGGGGGAGTGACTTTAAGTGCCCGAAAAACCGGTAGTAGATACTGGTAGGTGACAGTGTATCAAAAAGATTTATTAAAAGGGGAGCATCTTCCGGCCGGATGGGACGCACGAAAATCCAAAGGCCGCCCGAAGTGACTTCCCGGGATTCGAGTTCGGCCGGATAGGGACTGATGACCAGGTGAAGGGGAGAAGATCGTTTGGGAAATGCCAGGATAACCCGCGCATCCACCACGCAGGGTTTGCCCGCACGGACCATAACCGGGTTCATGTCCAGTTCCACAATCTCCGGAAAATCAACAACCAGTTGTGATAGACGCAGAATCATCTCCTCTATTAATTCCATATCGGCGGGCGGGCGGTTGCGATATCCCTT
>JAFDEW010000096.1 GCA_019310125.1 Deltaproteobacteria bacterium
GCCGGAGCAAAGTCCGGGTTGATGTCGAGTGCCGATCTGTAATGGTTTTCTGAAGGATCAAACCTTTTTTGCATGTAATGCAGAACAAAAATATCGACGAGGCCTTAGAGCTTGCACGAAACGCAAAGGAAAAACTTCCCAATGACCCCAATGTAATGGACACACTAGGTTTGATTTATTATAAAAAGGGTTTCTTTGACAGCGCCATCGGTGAGTTTGCGGACAGCCTGGAACAGATACCTGATAATGCGCTTGTGCACTATCATCTGGGCCTGGCCTACTATAAAAAAGGCGACAAGAATCCGGCCAGGGCGGAACTGGAAAAGGCTTTGAATCTGGATCAAGAATTTGAGGGCGCCGATGATGCTCGACAGATATTATCCACAATATAAAATTTTATGTTCGATCATAAAAAAACGGTCCGCACTCAGAGGATGTGGTTTTGAAATTTCTTTCCTTTAAGATACTTATATTATGTATCCTTTTGCCGCCGATTCTTTATATATTTTCTCTACAATCCATTGAGAGTCATCTTAACAAGCGGTATGCAAAGGAGATAGGAGACATCCTTTATTTGATGGGAGCGTGAGACTGAAAGATGCCATAAATAATAATATTGACCGCTATCTTCAAAGCAAGGCTATCCTATCATTGGGGGTTAAAGCAAAAGTAACCGTTGCCACAAAACAAAACACTATTTTATATCCTGCTGTTTTTAATGATGAAGAGGGTGACATTCCTCCGTCTGCCCCCATACAAGTAGCTGCTGACAATTACAACCTCATGAATGAAGGCCTTGTGATAAATGTCGACTTAATACTCGAACATAACACCCTGCTTTCAAACGTCATACTTGCTTTTTACATCTGTATGTCCGTATTAGTATTATTCTTGTACTATAGGACAGGAATAAAAAAAGCCAGACAGGAGTACACCGAAAAAGAGACTGAAATCGCACGGCTTCTGGAATTCGAAAAAAATCATACCAGCAAACTTAAGGACCTGATAAAAGTCAAACAAAAACTTATAGCTGAAATTATTAAGATAAAAAGAAAGCTTGTACATGAAAAAATCAGAGCCAGCAAAAACGAAGATGATTTGATAAAAGAAATTGTCGATCTCGAAGAAAATATTAATGAAAATATTGCGTTGCAAAATGAGAAACAAGAGGAAATTAATGCCTTAAAAGAAAAAATAAAACTCTTTGAAAAGGAAAGGCAAAAAGAGAACAAGCAAAAAACAAATAGTTTTAATAGGGTCCGGAAACGATTTAAAGCGCTTTATAAAAATATATCCGTCAACAAAAGAGCCCTGGATGGTTTTTTTGACCTTACGGATGACATGAAAATAAAAGTGGAAGAGATCATCCACAAACTTAATGAAGACCCAAGCTTTGTGTTGGTCAAAAGAAAGGTATTCGGGAAAAAAGGTCGGGCCACGGTTCAGGAGGTAATATTTGCATATAAAGGACGCCTTTATTTCCGCAAAACAAAAGATGGCAAAATCGAAATTCTTACCATCGGCACCAAAAACACCCAGGCAAAGGACCTCGAATTTCTTGATAATCTTTAACCCGCATCTTTTCATACTTGAAAAGTGTGAAATGACCTAACCCGGACAAGCCGGCCTCCGGCTTGGAGAGAACCAAACAGATTAATCCTCTTGAAGCGAACAGTTGAAGTGATAACGTATTTGAATGACGAATAATGAATGACGAAGGGTGGAATTGCTTCGCTCTGGTTTTTTATATTAATCAAAATGGTTAAATACCTTCCTTCGACATTCGATATTCGACATTCGATATTTGATATTCGACATTTGCCAAAAAAATATATTTTGCCCTGTCTGCGTGTGGTCACGCACAGGCAGGTACAAAAAGCACAAAATTTGCAACTAATGAAAATGCCTAAAGAATATAATCAATCAAAATTATAAAACGTTTTAGAAGGCAAAGGAATATTGGTTGACATTCTGCTTTTTCTAATTTAAATATAACGTTTTTATTCACTACCCCTTGCTCTGATAGGGCTTCATATCCAAAAGGAGGTTATATGAGACGGTACGAAACAATTTTTATTATCGACCCCGATCTTTCTGAAGAAGGGCGCGCTCCCCTTTTTGAGAGATTAAAAGATCTTTTTCTCCAACATAACGGTCTGCTTGTTGTGGCTGACGAATGGGGCGCCAGAAAGCTCGCCTATGAAATCAAGAAGAAGGCACGTGGGTATTATGTTCGTTTAGATTACTGCGGAACCGGAACACTTGTAAATGAAATTGAACGATTTTTCCGGATTGATGATCGGGCACTAAAATATATGACGGTTTTGCTCGAAAAAGACGTTGATATTGAAAGCGTGAAAGAAGAAATGGCTAGGACGGAAGCCGAGAAAGTTAAAACCGAACAAAGCCATGAAGCCGAGAAAGTCCAAACCGAACAAAGCCATGAAGCCGAGAAAGTCCAAACCGAACAAAGCGATGAATCCGATGCCATCCATGATAATGAATCTACTGCCGATACAATGCCTTCCGATGCTCCGGAAAATGAGGCTGTAGAAGACGAAACCACATCATCCGCAAGTAATGCAGAGGAGATTATAAAATGAATGCACCCTTTGTCCGCAGGAAAAAAAGAGTCGGTGGAAACAGAAAGAAGAGAGTATTTCATCGCCGCAAAGTGTGTCGTTTCTGTGCCGACACCAGTATAGTTATAGATTACAAGGATGTAAAATCACTTCGGTATTTTATAACGGAACGTGGCAAAATCATTCCAAGACGTATATCCGGAACATGTACAAAACACCAGCGTTCCTTGACTCTCGCAATCAAACGTGCACGTACAATTGCCCTTCTTCCTTTCGTTGGAACAATGGATTACAATTAAAGAACTTAGGGGATTAGCCTTAAAGGAGAAAAAAGTAATGCCTCGAACTATTCGAGGGGATATCCCAAAGGATATCGTAAGCGGCATCACGATCACAAGCCTTATATTTGTAATATCAGTTTATATGCCGATTATCGGGTTCTTTTGTTCTCTGTTTATCCCGCTGCCGACTCTTTTCTATCGCTCAAAGCTCGGCAGAACCACTGGAGCTTTCATCCCGATTATAACTATCATAGTGATGATCGCCGTTCTCGGGGGGATATCAATTGACATCTTGTTCTTTGTTGAACTGCTTTTACTCGGCTTTGTCCTGAGTGAATTTATTGAGCGGGATCTTTCCATTGAAAAGACAATTGTATATACATGCGGTTCAGTGATATTTATAGGTATTGTCGGTCTGCTCTTTTACAGTAATTTATCAAATAAAGCGTGTTATGCCCTTGTCACAGAATATGTATCCAAAAACCTCAAGCTTACATTAGAAATTTACGAAAACATGGGGGTATCGCAGGAAAGTATCCACATGATTTCAAATTCACTGGAACATATTGAGTATGTTCTGATTAGAATCATTCCTGCGCTTATAGTAGCTTCAACTTTTTTTGTATCTTGGACGAATTTGCTGGTGGCAAAACCCATATTAAAAAGCCGCGGAATCTTTTACCCTTCATTTGGTTCCCTCAAGCTCTGGAAGGCGCCGGAATTTCTTGTATGGGGTATAATCGGATGCGGTCTGTTGCTCCTTTTGCCTGAGAAAACTTTTAAATTTTTAGGTTTAAATGGCCTTTTAATCATGTTAACCATATATTTTTTTCAAGGGATTGCTATTGTATCGTTCTATTTTGAGAAAAAAAGATTTCCCCGGATGCTCAGGGTGTTTTTATACACTCTGATTGCCCTGCAGCAGGTGGTACTGATCGTTATAATAGGACTTGGCTTGTTTGATATGTGGATTAATTTCAGGAAATTAGAGGAAATTAGAACATAACCGGAACAAACCGGAAAATTGAGCTAAAAATTTGCCACAAAGTCACAAAGACGCGAAGGAATTCTTTGTTAATCTTTCTTCGTGCCTTGAGCTTTTGTGGCGAGAAGAGAAATGGAGACTTATAATGAAAATAATATTGAAAGAAACCATCGAATCATTAGGAATAATCGGTAGCGAGGTAACCGTGGCCAAGGGTTATGCCCGTAACTACCTTTTACCTCAGAACAAGGCGGTGCTTGCCACGCCTCAAAATCGCAAAATGCTGGAGCAGGACAAAGTCAAATTTGAGGTCCAGATTGCCAAGGAGAAAGAATTTGCGCAAGAGATGGCAGAAAGACTTGAAGGCGTCGTATGTACCATTACTGCAAAGGTAAGTGAAGAGGATCGTCTTTACGGCTCGATTTCAAGCCGAGATATTATAAATGCACTTGCAGAAAAAAATATTGAGGTGGAGAAAAGGATGATTTTACTTAATGAGCCCATTAGAAATATCGGCACCTACAAAGTCCCTATTCGCGTTTACAACGATGTGGAGCCTGAAATTATTATTGAAGTGGTGCCCGAGTAAAAATTCTTATGGCAGATAAAAAGTTGAAAACCGGAAAAGATCCCTATCTCTATCATCTTCCACCTCAGAGCCTTGAGGCCGAAGAATCTATTTTAAGCGCAATTCTGGTAGACAACAATACGCTTCTTGAAATCCTTGAGATCCTTTCGCCCGAGGATTTCTACAGATCTGCACATCAGAAAATATTCTCCGCCATATCAGATCTTTTTTCGAAAAATGAGCCTGTTGATCTGGTAACGTTGACCAATATTTTAAGAGAGCATGACCGGCTGGAAGAGATCGGCGGAGCAGCATATCTTGCAAATCTTGTAGATACTGTCCCGCTCGCTGTAAATGCACAGTATTACGCCAAAATCGTCTATGACAAGGCCTGTTTAAGACGTCTTATTGAAAAAACAAATTCCATAGCCAAACGGTGCTTCGAGGATCGAGGTGATGTGGATGATGTCATTGATTTTGCCGAAACTTCCATTTTTGAGATATCTGAAAACAAAATCAGGCCGACATTTTATCCCATTGGCAAAATAATCGAAGGCAATATTGATGTTCTTGAAGAGCGCCAGGGTAACCGGGCGCTGGTTACCGGTGTTACTACAGGCTTCACCAAATTTGACGAGCTAACTGCAGGGTTACAGAAATCCGATCTTGTCATCCTGGCCGGACGGCCGGGTATGGGAAAGACAGCTCTTGCTCTGAATATTGCAAAAAATGCCGCCGTAGACGCAAATATTCCTGTTGCCATATTCTCCCTTGAAATGTCCAAGGAACAGCTATCCCTTCGAATGCTTAGCTCCGAGGCAAGAATTGATTCTTCTCGCTTAAGAAGAGGATTCATAAGCCAGGACGATTGGATAAAAATTACGGATTCTGCCGGAGTTTTGTCTCAGTCACCGATTTTTATTGATGATTCTCCCAACATTACCGCTCTTGAAATCAGAGCCAAGTCCCGCAGGTTAAAGATGGAAAAAGATATCGGCCTTATCATTATTGACTATCTACAGCTCATGAAAAGCCGCGCATCGGCCGAACGGAGGGATCTTGAAATATCGGAAATCTCGCGATCTTTAAAAGCCTTGGCCAAAGAGCTCGATCTTCCGGTTGTTGCACTCTCCCAGTTGAATAGAAAACTGGAAGAACGTAGTGATAAACGTCCGCAGCTATCAGACTTGAGAGAATCCGGAGCCTTAGAGCAGGATGCCGACATCGTGGCTTTCCTTTACAGGGATGAATTATACAACAAAGATGAAAACAATCCCAATAAAGGCAAAGCAGAATTAATCGTGTCCAAACAGAGAAATGGTCCCACCGGATTCGCCATATTGACATTCTTGGACACATACACTCGGTTTGAAAATTACACCGCCAGAGAGTAAAGAATCCGAGTCGAGAAAACCCGGCTTTGGTTACAACGAGCGGATTAGCCTTTGTGGAAGTTCGTTGAATTATTGAAATTACAAATGTCAAATATCAACCAAATTCCAATGACCAAAATTCAAAAATTCAAACAATGTCTCGTCCTGGAAGGTTTTGGTCACGCGCAGCGCAGGCGCTTGCGCCGCGTGTTGAACATTGTAATTTGTTGTTTATTTGTAATTTGGTGCTTGGGATTTGTGATT
Source organism: Deltaproteobacteria bacterium (assembly GCA_019310125.1). GTDB lineage: Bacteria > Desulfobacterota > Desulfobacteria > Desulfobacterales > UBA11574 > S5133MH16. The sequence continues at coordinate 6,054 of JAFDEW010000096.1, forward strand.
TTGGACACAAAACTCCGGGACGGAGCCATGCAGCCCTTACCTATGCAGGTTTTTAAGATTAACCAAATTAATCAATCAATATGAAAAGGCTTTTTGGGAATATCGGCGGGCTTAAGGCCGGTCAGATCCGAAGGCTTGAAAATTTATATCGCCGTCGCCTTCCCCCTCAGTTCCTTATCACATTCGAGCTTGCTCGAGACATAAGCAGACTCTCCCATGAAATTCGTCGGCAGATTGGCCTTCTTATAAACCGTCAGGGAAAAATAGTTTATGTCATTGTCGGAAACCATCATGGGATTGTCATCCCGGACACCAGTGAATATCGTGTGGCTCCCGGTCGTCTGAAAGGGCTAAGATGCATACACACCCACCTGAATAATGAACCCTTGACCAGAGAAGACCTCACCGACCTTGCCCTTTTAAGACTCGACATTATGGCTGCCATCACAATGACTCGGGAGGGTTATTTTCATCAAATTCATGCGGGGTATATCTTACCAAAAAGTTCAGCCGGAAAGCCGTTTGAGATTTTAAAGCCTCTGAATCCCAACCAACTCGATATCGGATGTATCGACCTTATCCAGTCACTTGAAGCAGAGCTTGCCCATATAACCGCTTTATTTGAAGCCGATACCGAAAAAGAAAGAGCGCTTCTTATCAGTGTTACGACGATCTCCAGACCTGCCGCCATGGCCTCTTTGGCAGAGCTTAAAGATCTGGCTGCTTCGAGCGGCATTGAGATCGTCGGAACGGTACTGCAGCAACGCCGCAAATTAGATACCAGATTCCTCATGGGCATGGGAAAACTTCAAGATCTGATCATTCTGGCACTTCAAAAAGGAGCAACATTACTCATCTTCGATCAAGAATTAAACCCGTCCCAAATCCGTTCGATTACCAATAAAACAGATCTGAAGGTAATTGACAGAACTCAATTGATTCTTGATATTTTTTCGCAGCGGGCCCAATCCAAGGAAGGGAAACTTCAGGTTGAGCTTGCCCAGCTAAAATACCTGCTCCCACGACTTATTACGAAAAATACCGCCATGTCACGTTTGACCGGTGGTATCGGCGGTCGCGGGCCCGGTGAGACAAAGCTGGAAATAAACCGCAGGCGGGTGCGCGACCGGATAGTACGGTTGGAAAGTGCGTTGTCCCTTGTAATGAAACAAAGAAAGCAGCAAAGGGCAAAGCGCACTAAAAAGGAACTGGCTGTTATTTCCATTATAGGGTATACCAATGCCGGAAAATCTACCCTGCTGAACACCCTTACAAAAAGTAATGTTCGAGCGGAAAGCCGACTTTTTGCCACCTTGGACCCATCCAGCAGACGCCTTAAATTTCCGAAAGATATAGAGGTCATCATTACGGATACTGTGGGATTCATCAAAAACCTCCCCAAAGACCTTATGGTTGCTTTTCGTGCTACTTTAGAAGAACTTGAGAACGCAGACCTTCTGTTGCACGTGATTGATATCAGCAATCCTCGTTTTAAAGACCAGATCGAGTCTGTTGAAAGAATACTTGCCGATCTTAATCTCCATAATATTCCGTTTATCCGGGTTCTGAACAAAAAGGATCTCGTTGACCAAACAATTGTTGATACGCTGACCGGGACCCTTGGCGGAACAGCCATCTCAGCCAACGTAGAATCCACCTTAATCCCCATGATCGAAAAGATGGAAGCCTCGATACATCATATAAAAGGCATCTCATCAGGACAGGGTGTAAATCAAGGCTGTTGGTAAACATTGATCCTTGTCTATTGACGAACCGTGACTCCGAAGCCTTTTTTAGGTGTCAGGTGTCAGGTGTCAGGGTTAATGGGGAAACGAGGTAACCAGTAGCAATTATAGGGACACATGTGAAATGGATTGGAGAAAACATTGGAGCGGAAAATCCCAGAGTGAGAACACCGCTGGCAGTTCGCTGAGGAAACAGCAGTGTATGGCGTAAATGATGAATTGTTCCGTCAAGTCTGCATGCCTCCTGACACCTGAAACCTGACACCTAAATAGAGAACGCTCCACGACGGCATATATCTCTTTCCAACCGACTGAAACTTGTGCTTAAGCACCCGTAAACCCGAGCCGTGCCAAAATTATTAAGAACAATTCATCGCTGAATTATCCAATGGATTTATTTATTATTTCATTCGGCTCGGGCTAACGCGTGCTAAACCCCTTCAAACAGTCAGTCGGTTTCCAAGAGAAACACGCCGTCGTTACGCTTCAGAATAATCAAATGTGTTTAACATGAGATCCTAATAATTTATTGTTGACATATAAATAAAAATAAATATAAATACTCTTTCTTTATGGATCTGGAACTTATAAAAAGAGTCGGTATCGCCGCCGCTTATAAAGGCCAGAAGGTGCTTTTGTCGCATTATGGCGGAGGGAAATCCAAAGTCGATAAAAAGGGTGCTATTGATCTTGTTACAGAGGCGGATACCGAATCCGAAAAGACAATCATAGGGACAATTAAAAATGCCTTCCCTGATCACACGGTTCTGGCGGAAGAAAGTGGTCTGAATAAAGGCAAATCTGGTCATAAATGGATTGTCGATCCTCTGGATGGTACGACAAACTTTGCACATCGCCTCGGTCTTTTCGCTATCTCCATAGCTTTTGCTTTGAGCGGTGATACAGTTATTGCCATTGTCTTAAGCCCGGTAACCGGAGAACTCTTTACTGCCGTAAAAGGCAAAGGTGCCGAACTCAACGGCCGCCCCATCAACGTCTCTAACGCTCAAACAGTTTCAGAAAGTTTATTGGTCACCGGGTTCCCTTATAACTTAATAGACGAGTTCAACCCCCTGATGACCCGTTTTTCAAACTGCTTGAAAGCTTCTCAGGGAGTCCGCAGACTCGGATCGGCCGCCATGGACCTTTGTTTTGTGGCCTGTGGGCGATTTGACGGATTCTGGGAACAAAATTTAAAGCCCTGGGATACCGCTGCCGGTGAATTGATCGCAAGAGAAGCAGGAGCAACCGTAACAGATTTTTCAAACAAACCCTTTAATATTTACAAAAATGAAATTCTTGCAACCAACGGTAATGTTCATGAAGAAATGCTTTTATTGTTGGCACTAAAGGATATAGCATGAAAAAGGAATTAATGAATAAAATCTCTTTTGATAATCATCTTGGATGTTTCGGTAATTTCAATATTGAGGATCCGATCTGCAAAAAGTTTTGTGCGTTACGGCTGCGGTGTGCCATAGATCGCAATAAAAATACCCGGATGGAACTGTTGGAGGATTTGATATCTTCAAGCGAAATGTTTATCAAAATACAGTAACTTTAGTTTTTCAAATTTGAAAATTAAAGCGTCGGAAAGATCTTTCCGGGATTTAATATTCCTTTGGGGTCAAAAACCTTTTTTATTTTTTTCATTAGGTTAAGCTCAACAGAACCGATCTCTTTTTCTATGTACGCGGCTTTTGTTATTCCGACCCCGTGCTCACCAGAAATTGTCCCCCCGAGTTCCAGGGTATAGTCGAACAGAACATCAATTGCGTACTCGGCTTTTTTCAGTTCCGTCTTATTCTTCTTGTCAAGCATTATATTAAAGTGGATGTTCCCGTCACCGGCATGTCCGAAACTCACCATAGTAAGCCCGGTTTCCTCCTTTAAGGAATTTATTTTTCTAACCATATCAGGAATCTTACTTCTTGGAACAACAATATCCTCATTGATCTTGTCCGGGGCGTACTGGAACAGGGCCGGAGAAATCGCCTTGCGTGCTTTCCAGAGATTTTCAATCTCCTCTTTGCTCTCGGCTATTTTAATACCCGTTGCGCCCGAGGATATGCACACCGTTTTTAATTGATTTATAAGTGTCTCCGTCTCCTGGAGCTTCCCGTCAACTTCTATTAGCAGCAAGGCTTCGGCTTCAACGGGCAGGCCTATCTTTAGCCGGCTTTCTGCACACCGGATTGAAGCATTATCCATAAATTCTATGGTTCGAGGGATGATACCGCGCCTAATGACTTCTGAAACCGCTTCCGCCGCAGTATCCAGCTTGTCGAAAACAGCCGTCATAGCTTTTACATCTTCGGGAAGGGGCAAGAGACGCAATGTTATTTTGGTAATTATTCCAAGGGTCCCTTCGGATCCGATAAGAAGCCGGGTCAGATCATATCCTACCACTCCCTTACTGGTTTGCACGCCGGTATGTATAATTTCACCGGTTGAAAGAACCGCTTCAAGTCCCAACACATAATCCCGTGTAACGCCATATTTAACCGCCCTAGGACCTCCTGCACATTCTGCCATATTTCCGCCTAGGCTAGAAAATTCCGAGCTCGACGGATCCGGTGGGTAGAAAAGTCCCACTCTTTCAACCGCCCGGTGAAAATGCCCGGTAACCACACCGGGTTCCACATGGGCGATAAGATTGCCCTTATCAATTTCAAGAATGCGGTTAAAACGAGCCATCACAAGGATTACGCCTCCGCTGACGGCAAGGGACCCGCCGGTCATCCCGGAACCGGAACCGCGGGGAATCACAAAAAAACCCTCTGAATCGGCAAGATTTAATATGGCGGATATTTCTTCGGTATTGCCAGGAAACACGACGGCATCAGGAAGATAAGTACGGGCAGTTGCATCGTATGCATAGCATACGAGATCTTCTTTTTTTCTGCTACAGCTGGATTTACCCACTATATCTTGAAGTTTTCTGAATGTAGTATCTGTGAGTGTCAAGGTTAAAATTTACCAGCTTCGAGCCTGTTACAGAAAAACTCAACCTGTTTCTGAGTCGGGCCGTTTTCTTTTAATCCCCGATCAACGGCGCCGATGGAATGAAGGGCGGTGGCATGATATCTGTTGAAACTTCTCCCTATGGTCTGAAGGGGAGAATCGGTATATCTGCGTGACAGATAAATCGCTATCTGCCTCGGTCGAAGAATGGATTGTTTGCGAGAACTTGAAACAATTTCAGCAATGGAAATATTATAATATTTACAAACCAGTTTCTTAATGGCATCTATTGTAATGTTTTTTCGGTAACGCACAATGTTCTTAACAACACTTTCAGCAAGCATAAGGTCAATAGGTGATCCCAAAAGAGATGATTTTGCGGTAACCCCGATAAGGCCGCTTTCGAGTTGTCTCACATCCTCGGTGAGTTCAGCGGCCAAATAATGAATCACATCTTCCGACAAGTTATGCCCGTAATGCTTTGCTTTTCTTTGCAATATTCTGACTCTGGTCCTGAAGTCCGGCGGATCTATATTCGAAATAAGAGAGCACGAAAGCCGTGATCTTAATTTATCGTTGAGCTTCGGCATTTCTGCCGGAAGACAACAGCTGGAAAAAATTATTTTCTTTCCGGATTCAAACAGGGTATCCAGGGTTAATGCAAGTTCGATCTGGGTCCTTTCCTTACCGCTAAGATAATGAACATCCTCAAGCAGCAATACGTCACATTGATTTCTGTATTTTCCCTTGAACGTATTGATGGCATTATGCTGAAAAGCATGAATCATTTCATTACTAAAGTCCTCGGCGGTCATATAATATAAACGTTCCGAAGGATGTTGGGACAGGATATGATTGCCTATGGCCTGGGAAAGATGGCTTTTTCCCATCCCGGTCTTTGATAATAAGAATAAAGAATTCTGATGGGATTTCTTTCGTGAAGCCAGTGAGAGGGATGCGGAATAGGCAAAGTCATTATTGCCTCCAACGACAAAGTGATCAAAAGTAAAATCTTTCCTCATAAAGCGGCCGTTCTGCGGGCACACATTTATATTGGGAAGCTGCAGTTGAAGATTGTCATCTGTATTGGATTTTGAATGGACCTTTGTTTCATTGACCTCGATGAACAGTCTGTATTCTTTTCCGGCCACCCGTTTTAGCTCTGATTCTATCAGGGCGCCATAATTGTCAAGTACTCGTTTTTTAGAAAAAAAGTTGTGTGAGGATAGAACAATTGATTCTGCAGTACATTTTATCAGTTGCAGCGGCTCAATCCACATCCTGAAACAGTGCTTGGGGATAGTTAATTTAATAGCAGCTTTTGTCTCTTCCCAAATGCCCTTCATAAAAGATTATGCTCTCAATTTTGAAAACAGATTATTCTGTTGTTAAGAAAATCAGGAAAAACTAACGATAACAAATGACTTAAGAGTATTATTGGAGTTTTGAAGAAAAAAGACTAAATACTAAAAAAAGTATCTGCATAGTTAATGGATGACCTCTTGAATGTCAATCCTGATAAAATCGGTTTTTCGTTTATCTGTTGTCGAGTTATTAACAATTTATATCCTATTGTTTTATCATAGTTAATTTACATGGAACAGGCAACTGCTCTTAAATACAATCTTTTTTCAAAGGCTGTTTTCTATAAACATTTTAAACATATCCAGGCTTATCCACAGAATTTCAACAATAATGTTATTTTACAATATCTCCTATTTTCTTCTATTATCTTTTATATCTCCTATTTTCTTCTATTATCTTTTATTTTTAAAAAAAACTGATCGTAATTCATTATTTTATTACAATTCATTTATGAGAAATAGCAAGGTCTTGATATGTATTGATATGATAATTTTTTATTTGTTTGAATTTTTTTTTCATTTTGTAGTATAGGTTTAAATTTTTATTATTTCATCCTTGTACAGGTTAGTTAAGGCTATGATGATATCAAACGATCGTCCGATTATTGGGATTACCATGGGAGACCCTGTGGGGATCGGCCCGGAAATTATTCTTTTATCCCTTATAAAGCCTTGGATTTACGAATTCTGCCGGCCTCTTGTGATTGGAGATTCCCGAATACTGGGTGCTGCAAAGAAAATTATCCGGAGTCGCCTTGAAATAGAATCTATCAAAACCCCTGATGCCGGAACATATAAATGCGGAAAGGTTGATGTGTTGAACATTTCCGAACTTGATCCGGATAAAACAGTATGGGGCAAACCCACGGTTCAGACCGGCGGGGCAATGGTACACTATATAACGGCTGCAGCGGATTTGGCAATCAATGAACGTATTGGAGCGATGGTGACCTGCCCCATAAACAAAATGGCCATGCAGCTATCCGGGTGTCACTACAGTGGCCATACCGAACTGTTGGCTGAACGTACCAAATCTGATGAATTCGCCATGATGCTTGCCGGAGATAGGCTTCGTGTGGTTCTTGTAACCATCCATGTTCCTTTAAGGGACGTCCCTGCCATCCTTTCACGGCCAAAAATAGTAAAAACCATTAAACTTGCCTGGCAGGCACTAAATGAACGGTTTGGAATTAAAGCTCCCCGTCTTGCCGTCTCCGGACTTAATCCCCATGCCGGCGAAGGAGGCATGTTTGGGGACGAGGAAAAAAACATTATTGCGCCGGCAATCCGTGATGCC
>JAFDEW010000397.1 GCA_019310125.1 Deltaproteobacteria bacterium
AGAGATAGATGGCTCTGCCTTGGAGTTTTGTGTCTAAAATCACAAATTCCAAGCACCAAATTACAAATAAATCTCAAATTACAAATCACAAATTCAAAACCGGTTCAACGCGCAACGCAGATGCTTGCGCCGCGTGAGCGATTGTTTTTTTTGTTTGGGATTTTGAATTTCGGTCACGCGCAGCGCAGGCGCTTGCGCCGCGTGTTGTTATTTGCCTGCCCTGTTAAATAAATCATAGATTTAATGCAAAGCATTATTTAACAGGGTAAATGTTTTGGGATTTGTTATTTGGAATTTCAATAAGTCAATGAACTTTTAATAAAGCAAATCCCCTCTGGGGATAACCAAAGTCCTCTGGGCCAGGATTCTTTACTTAGCCCTTGAGAACCTGGTCCTCTGGGCTCGGATTCTTTACTTTAGAGAAACGATTATGTGGTAATTTTAATTTTCCGATCCCTATGTTTGGGCATTTGAATGCGATTTGCATCAAAACTTCACGAGAATACTTATCCGGAAAATTCGACGGGAACCCCTTTCTTTTTCAGGTCTTCAAGTATTTCTTCTAGTTGGGATTTTTCACAATCTTCAATGTGGTAGACATTTTTTACGCCATCGGTGAACAGCAATACAAAATGGCCGTTCTCATCCAGGCAGGCCTTACGAATATAATCATCGTCAAGCCAAGGAGAAAGTGATTTCATAAAATCAGATAAATTACATGTTTTCATTGAAACACCTCCGAACTTTTCGAGTTTTTCGAAACGCCAAGCAGGGCTTAAAAAGCCATTTGTGATGGGGTTGAAATATCACTATATCTTATTTCAGCTAAAAGACAAAGCCAAAAAAGAATATGTCATTTTGTTAACCCCATATGAGAGTTAGCTTGACTTGATGATGTATCAGAAATACATTTGTTTCAACTACTGAGTCTAAAAGGATATTGAACATGCTAAATCCATCAAAAGTAATGGAATCGATAACCGTTAAATTAAATCAGAATTTGATACCCGACCAGATCCAACGTCTTCAACAACAAATCGAATTCATGATCGAAATCGATAAGCTCAAGCAAATATCTCGAAAGACGATTTTGACGGATCGATCCCGAGAGGAAAATTCGGCGGAGCACTCCTGGCATATTGCGATAGCGGTATTCTTATTTTCAGAATATGCACAGGATCAAAAAATTGATTGGTGTCGGGTGATCAAAATGCTTCTGGTACATGACCTGGTGGAAATTGATGCCGGTGATACGTATTGTTATGATGATCAGGGCCGGCAGGATCAAGACCGACGGGAGCAACAGGCGGCCGAACGAATTTTCAAAATCCTCCCTCCGGACCAGTCTCGATCTTTTCGTGCGTTATGGGATGAGTTTGAAAACAGGAATACTCCTGAATCAAAATATGCAAATGCCCTGGATCGCTTTCAACCGTTTTTACAAAATTATGTTACTAAAGGTCAAATCTGGCGGAAAAATAACATAACCCGCCGCCAGGTGAAGGACAGAATGCAGCCAGTGTTTGACGGAGCCCCCCTTTTGTGGAATCTTGTCAAACTATTCATCGATGATGCGGTTCAGAAAAACTATCTGGCGGAATAGCACCGATGGCGACTAAGAATTCCGTCGCCGGCCATGGACCTGATGATTGCTCCCAACCTGGCAGACCAGGAAATGAGAACCAAAGAAAGTACCGGAGTGACTTATTGGGAAGGAAGTGTATCCGTTCGAGGAATCAAAAAAAGTCCGATAACCTCACAAGAGGAGGTTATCGGACAGCTTTCTTTTAAGGTTTTAGAATCAAAATTCACGTGAATTGATCCTGTTGAATTTTATCCAGGTACGTCCACAGGCGCGGCTCTTCCGCCGATGTAATCGATAACTTCGTCATACGTATTGGTTAAATTGCCTTTGACACCCTCGATTTCATCCCTCATCGGTTTCCACTCCAGAGGACATTCCGTCCGAAGCTGATGAGTTCTTTCCTCCATTTCAGTGACGACCATCTTGAGATCTTGAATGTTTGGAAGAACTTTTTCCAGATCAGCAGATCCCAATTGATCGGCTTTACGTATTACGTCAAAAATTTTTGCTTTCCATACGGTAAGCTCCATATCCACATTTGAACAATAATCTTTTACTTCCATGACATCCTCCTTTTAAAATTGACTGCCTTCTGTAAATTATGTAGCCAATTTTAAGCATTTTAATTAAGTATTCATAAAAATGTTAACCTTTAACATTCATCATTTTAACCTGTGAATGAAAAAAATTACTTTATGATAAATATTAAGATCAAAAATATAACATGCAATAAGAGTTGATTTTGAGTATTATAGTAGGTCAATACCCTCAATTGTAGGGTTGGATCTCCAGGTATAGGAGTATTGTATTCCTGCACCGGTAATTCCATCTGAATACCTTTGCTGCAAAATCTTTCAACCTGGGAAAACAGTAAACTTGACAAACATCAGTCCTTCATTATTTTCAGAGTTAGTTGAATAAACATAAAAATGAGATTGTACTGATGATAGAAAAACTCGATCCTGTTTTATTGGCGCGAATACAGTTTGCCCTTTTTCTTAAATATTTCAAACTGGAACGGGAACGACCTCTCATCGGAGGATAATAGTTTTAAAAAGTGTCTATCCAGAAATGAGAAATTTTGTTCAAGATTGAGGCATGCGAGAAAATTAACCACAGGCATATAGTTGATATTCAGAGGATTAATTTTTGAGCATAACGAAAATATTGGACAAAATAACCACTTATGGATAGATACTAAATAGGAAATTTATTTATGATTCGCTTTGGCCTGTGCTGCATCTTTCGTAAAGAGCCCATTAAATTTCGCCGTACAACTGCAAAATATCTTCAGAAATTTTCCCGGAATCAACAGCTTAAATACCTTGCCGAAATTTGCAGGCACAATGCACA
>JAFDEW010000097.1 GCA_019310125.1 Deltaproteobacteria bacterium
ATAGACCGGTTGGAACTTCCCGTAAGGCATGGGGAGGGAAAATTTTATGCCCATCCCACCACCATCCGTCGTCTGATTGATGATAACCAGGTGGTGCTCCGGTATGCAATGCCCCACGGCGGTCCCGCAGACCTGAGGTTTCCTTTCAACCCCAATGGATCGGTCCATGATATCGCCGGGATATGTGACCCCAGCGGCAGGATTTTCGGTCTGATGCCCCATCCCGAAGCCTTCAACCACTGGACCAATCATCCCGATTGGACACGAATCAAGGAAAAAAGAAAACGCCGGCAAAGCAAACGAGAGTCCAGCCCCACCATGGGCATACAAATGTTTAAAAATGCGACAAAATACGTCAGTAACAGAGCATAGCTATTAAATTTTTTAATAGCTATATAAAGATTATTTATAGTTTTTCTATCAATCACATTGCATTTCAACACCGTTTTTTTCAATTCTAAAAGCTCCAATATTGCCATCCGGCTGATAAATATATATATCTTTATTAATTAACTCATATAGATACCATCACAAAACCGTTTTATACAAATTTTATTTTTAATATATTTTTTAATAAATAAACGTTCTGGCATGAAATTTGTATAATTATTAAACTCAGGAGTTGCCAGCATGCGAAAAAGATCCGGATTCACGGTGATAGAGCTTATCATAGTAATCGTTGTATTGGGCATATTGACTGCTGTAGGCGTGCCTAATTTTTTAAGCTGGCTGCCGAAAAATCGCTTGAAAAGTGCGGCCCGTGATCTTTATTCAAACCTGCAGCTTGCAAAGCTCTCCGCAATAAAAAACAACGCGGATTGGGCCATTGTTTTTAATACCGCATCAGATCAATATCAGGTGTGTTCCGGTCAGGGGCCTGATAATAGCTGGGGCGGTACAGATAATATCGTCGTAAAAACCGTTATTCTGAATAATTACGGAAGCGGCGTGGGGTATGGTCATGGAAATGCCACCCCCATTGGCAGCACTTTTGGAGACGAAATTACGTTTGCCAATAACGTGGCGGTGATGAACTCAAGAGGAACCGGTAACGCAGGCTATGTTTATTTGGAAAATTCCAGCGCTGCCGCCAGTTACGGTATTGGGAAACGGACCAACGGCCTTATCGTTTTACGACGATGGAACGGTGCCAACTGGGAATAGTAAGGAACGATTGCATGAAAGTGAAAAAAAAAGAAAGGTCAAACACGCAAGGGTTTACCCTGGTCGAGCTTCTGGTTGCCATGGCCGTATCTTTGCTGGCCATTGGAGCGATCTATTCGACTTTTTTGAGCCAGTTTAAATCATATCAGATACAGGAAGAAATTGCCGCCATGCAGCAGAATATCAGGGCTGCAATGTACCATATGCAAAGAGAAATCCGAATGGCAGGGTGTGATCCCACGGGTTTGGCCGGTGCCGGAATTACTGCCGCAAGCCCAACCTCCATCAGTTTTACTAAAGATGTCAGAGGAGCTTCTACCGGTAGTGATCCGGATGGGGATCTCAATGACGCCAATGAAACGATAACCTATTCTTTGAGTGACAACAATTTGGTAAGAAATACCGGCGGCGGGAATCAGACCGTAGCTGAAAACATCAATGCTCTCAATTTTGTCTATTTAGACGAAGCTTCTCCTCCCGCTCCACTGGCTTTGGTAAGCGGTAGCATTCCGGCCGGAGACCTATCTAAAATCAGATCGGTGGAAATAACCATTGTGGCCCGGACGGGCAGGAGTTTGTCGCCTTCTCCAAACAACATGGTTTACTATAATCAGCAGGGTGAGACGATTTTAGGTGCGCAAAATGATAACTTTAGCCGCAAACGGTTAACAACCTTTATCAACTGCCGGAATTTACGCCTAAATTAAGCTTATAGGATGATAACATGAGACAGGGTAACACATACATTCAAAAGACTGCGATCAAAAAGTCACAAAAAGACCAGGGATTCACCCTTATAGAAGTATTGATCGCCATTAGTATTTTTGCCGTGGGTCTGCTTGCTGTTGCCACCATGCAAATCTCAGCCATTAATGTGAATTCAACAGCCGGTCGGATTACAACTCGTATGACCTGGGCTCAGGATAAGATCGAAGAACTCATGGCCCTGCCGTACTCTGATCCCTGGCTTGAGGTGGCAGGGAACCCTCCTGGTAACGACTCGGCCAGTAATACCCATCAACTATCACCGACTACCGACGGCTATACTATATCCTGGACTGTAACCGACAACACCCCGGTTCCCAATACAAAATTGATTACCGTATCAGTTACCGGGCGTGGAAAAACAAGCCACCTGACCTCTATGAAATCTGATTGGTAAGAGTTTTTTAACCGGATAAACGAATAGATTTATTAATGGGATATATGAAAGAAAAACAATTTATGAATAAAGAAGACGGCTCGATTACTGTTCTTGCTTTAGTCCTGCTGGCGCTGCTGACCCTTTTGGGGATTGCCGCTACAACAACTTCAAGTATCGAGGTTCAGATTGCCGGAAATGATGATCGTCATAAAAAGGCGCTGTATGAGGCGGACGGCGGAACAGAGGTGGGATTCGAGATGCTGGAGCAAAATATTGCCTGCCCGAACGGTTTTATTAACTTTAGCGGATCATCTATGGATATAGACGATGTTACAGTGTTTACCAAGGCTTTCTGGCTCATAGAGAATGAGCCCACAAGCGATTATCCCTCAGATGCAATTCGGGATATCAGAATAAATAGAACCGCAAGTGCCTATACCAATTTGAGCATATACGGCTCAACCCAGCTGTCGACCGGCAGCGCCATACAGATGGTCTCCGGATACGAAGGCAAGGGAAAAGGTGCAGGTAGCGGAGGAGCCCACATCATTTATAATGTCTATTCAAAACATATGGGAAGAGACAACAGCCGATCAATGGTTATGACTCAATGGAGGCATATGATCGGTCAGGAAGGAGCATGTAATTATTAGTTAAAGGAGGTCAACTTGATGGCACTCTCCAGGAAAAATACGTCAGTAATGTTTTTAATAATTGTTTTGATTTCATTTGTCGGACTAACCCCGCAGTATTTATGCGGCGCTGACTACTGTGGCAACGATGTGGCGGTGCCGCCGTTTCTATCCAGCGGTGTAGACCCGAATCTGCTGCTTTTGATCGACAACTCCGGCAGTATGATTGATCTTGCCTATGTTGAAAACGACAGCCAGTGTTTTGACGATACCTACGATTCCAATACCACCTATGCCGGATATTTCGAGCCCAATGTTGTGTATGCATATAATTTTTCAGGAGATTATTTCGAAATTTACTCCATCTCTTCTCACTGGACAGGAAAGGACTCTAGTGGCGGGTGGTACTACAACGATTACGTCTGGATGCTACTCGATTCGACCCCCAGTCCCACCGCATTTGTCGCAAAAGGAAATTTCTTCAATTGGGCTATGGCATCAAAGTTTGACATTCAAAAAGAGATTCTTACCGGAGGCAAATATGACAGCACCAACAGCAGGCTTGTTATGGAATCGAGAGGCTGTCTCGATCGGCGCTATGTTAAGAAAGTACAGGTCACCGATAATCTAAATGGGGGTACCAAATATTTGACCCTGGCCATACGGCCCCCGACCGAAGAAAAATTTGATCCATGGGAAAATGGAGCCGCCTATTCAGCAGGAGATATCGTAAACGATCTTGGGGAATTATATATAGCAACCTCTTCCGGCACTTCTAACGGAACCAGCGTTGACGATGATACCGGTTTATCCTGGTCCGCTTACACGCGCACCCGCTGGACCAATGGCGCTACGTATCCTGCCAACAGTATTGTTGCAGATCCAAGCAAAGCAAATACAATCGATGAGGGCAGGCTGTATATCACCGCCACAGGCGGCACGGCCAGCGGGACGGGTGTTGATGATGACAGCGGGATAACAGATTGGGTTCCCTATAATCTTACTCATATTGAAATATTTCCGGCGACGACCAACGGGTTTAATCACAGCGCCTGCCAGGATGCTGTGGACGAGATGGCAAAGGACAGTCCCAACCAGGGCCAGTTAAAGGTATATATCGACGACTGCATGGGGTATTCGGAGGGCGGAGGGAGTAGTCCCGAAGCTGACTCCAATGCAGCCTTTAACCATGCCATTCACAACTGCTGGTATAAGGCAAAAAGCGGTGACTGGCCACCGGGTGTAGGAGTCGTTACTTCCACTAAGAATGTTTGCGAGGATATATATTCAGCAGTAGAACCGTGGAACATTACCACCGACAATAGTGGTTATATATGCAATGGATTATATAACGGTGATGCTTCAAATCCGATCGGTTATGTGGGACGTTGCTGGAAGCCGTCCGGAGCCGCAGTATTAACGTGTACGAAATATAAAAAAGACGGAAGCTGTCTAAAATGGGAATGGATCGGCGGTACAGCAGACTGGGATGCTGCCGGATATGCAGATGTTGATACGTGTATCGAAGAGGCCATGAAAGATTACTGTGGTAATATGGAAATACCGGAAGTCATTGATCCCAGTGATCAGGCCAGCGCAACCGGTGAGTTCTGGAACCTTCCGGCGGTACTTGTCGATTCGGGAGTGGTTGCCCAGCTGGGAGAGCCGCTTGCAGTGCTAAAGGGGTATCTTTCAAAGTCTTCTGTTCCAACCGGGCTCATACAGGAATTTGACGACGATATCCGGATGGGCGCTATGGTTTTTAACGCCGAAGGTTCCAAGAGCGAATGCAGTCAACCTGATCCATTCATTCTTTATGACTGTACGGATGCATCGAACCGGGACGGGGGCAAAATTATTTCTGATATCGATAAGTCGAGTTCCCATACAACAAATTTAGTCGATGCCATAAGCCATATCAAGGCCACATCCTGGACTCCCCTGGCCGAGGCCTTTTATAATGCTATTGGGTACTACAGGCAGGACAGTTCTCTTCCTCTCCGCCTGGACAGCAATGATTTTAATATTGGCTCCGGGTACGATCCCATCACAGCCTACTGCCAGAAAAATAATATCCTTATTATCACCGAGGGAGCTTCCACCGCAGACTTGAACAGTACGGTTAGCACCTTTGTAGCTACTAGTGGCCAGAATGACACGGACTCCGATGACAGTGTGAACTGTGGCAATCTCTCCGGCAGCACCTATCTGGATGACCTGACATATTACGCCAAGAACAGCGCCAGCCTTTACCCGACACAGCTCAACAATGAGGATAAACAGAACATTACAACCCATATCGTTGTTGCAGGAACCTTGCGGTCCACGGGTATCAATGAATGCAGCCCGGACGTTCTTTTAGGAGCAGCTGCCACCAACGGAGGCACGTCACTTTACGACGCATCTGACCCTTCCCAACTGGAAGGCGCCCTCCGAGACGCCTTTGAGGCTATCCGGGCAGGAGCTGCGGCAGGTTCCGCTGCTTCGGTTATCTCGGCTTCCCGAAGGGGTGAAGGCGCCATCTATCAGGCAATTTTCTGGCCCAAAGTGGACCTGTCCGGTGGTAATTCTATTAATTGGCTTGGGGAAGTTCATTCCTTGTTTATTGATGAATATGGCCAGTTTTATGAAGACACCAACGGCGATAGAATCTTGGATGCCAGCGATCAGCGGGTGGTTATTTATTTTGACGAATCAACCGGTCAAACCAAAGCATGCAACGGGGAGTTAAATACGGACGGCACCTGTAACGGGACATCCAAAGGACTGAAAGATGTTCATTACATGTGGTCTGCATCAAATTGGCTTGCAGAGATTTCCCCCACGGCATCTGATGCGAATACGAACATCCTTGTCAACAGAATTCCGGTGGGAACCACGGCCAATTATATCTCTAATGTTAAAAAGCGTTATATTTTCACCTGGAATGATCTCGACAATGACGGTATTGTCGACAGCGGTGAAATTCTCGATTTTGACACTACCAATAACTGGGCCGAGCTGACCGTCGACGCTTCACGCGGCCTGGTGCCCCTCGATTTTGGTATCTATCCCGATACGACCGATGCGGCTTCCATTACGGCGACCAATGCCGAGGTAAACGAGATCGTAAAATGGGTGCGAGGCTTGGATCAGGCAGGCCAGCGCAGCCGCGAGATGCCGTATGATTTCGATCTGGACGGCACGCCGACCGACGTCACATGGCGATTGGGAGATGTTGTTCACTCTACGCCGATTTCTGTGTCAAGGCCGAGTGAAGGCTTTCATTTTTTGTATCGGGACACTTCTTATGCACAGTTTGTAGAAACCTATAAAAACCGCCGAAATGTAATTTATTTTGGGGCAAACGACGGTATGATTCATGCCGTCAACGGTGGGTTTTATAATGAAAGTCAAAAGAAATTTTGTCTTACTGCAAATTGCCAGTCAGAATCTTCGGCTCCTGAACTGGGTTCTGAGTTGTGGGCTTATATCCCCTATAATCTCTTGCCGCATTTAAAATGTTTGACAGACCCCGCATATGAGCATAAATATTTTGTTGATCTGCACCCCAGGATTTTTGACGTACGGATTTTTGATCCCACTGACGGTATTCACACAGGTGGCTGGGGAACAATTATGGTTCAGGGGATGCGGTTTGGCGGAGCCAAGATCCTTGCAGGCACATTGGACCTTGATGAGAATGGTTCTCCTGATTACCCGGCCGACACCCGAAAATTCACATCCGCTTATGTTATTCTCGACATTACCGATCCTGAGAATCCACCGACGTTGCTGGGTGAAATAACCCTTACAACAGGCGGTACTGAAGTGGATCTTGGGTATACAACATCTGCGCCTACGATAGTGACTATGAAAAACGGTGCTGACGTTGGTGACACAAGCTGGTATCTGATACTGGGCAGCGGGCCGACCAATGTGGATGGTACAAGCAGCCAGAACGCCAAACTTGCAGTCTTGCCTCTAAGCTGGCTGGTAGAAACGCCTACCGCTCTTCGAATTCCTGACTCAACGCCGACGGTGGGCAATGAAGGCGGCACTTTTACGCTTACCGCCAACAGTTTTATATCGGATATGATATCCGTGGATTACGAGCTTGAAATAAATTACAAGACGGATGTGGTATATTTTGGAACGGTGTCAGGTGACTGGAGTGGCGGAGGAGGATGGGGCGGAGGCATGTACAGACTTGTCACCAGAGAGATGGATAGTTTTACCGGCAATCAACTTGTAACCCAGCCCAGCGACTGGGCCACGCTTATAAGCCCAACAAACCCGAAGCTCCTGATAGATGCGGGCCGGCCGGTGACAGCTGCTGCCTCTGTGGGAACCGATGGCGCTAATTACTGGGTCTATTTTGGAACCGGACGTTTTTTTGACTCGGACGATAAAACAGATTCGAGCAGCAACGCCCAGGAAACTTACTACGGTATTAAGGAGCCGAGAGACGGTAACGAATTTACCTGGGAAACTGTGGAAAAGACCGGAACCTGGAATGATGTGCCCGGAGCCCAGGGATTGCTTCAGACTGACAATATCCTGGTTCATGAGGCGACCACCGGCCCCAGTGCTGTTCTTTCATGTACTGACGGGACGACCAACTGCCTTCCAACTGGAATTACTGAGTTCTCGGGACTGGAAAACTATATTGTCGGTACAGGTCGTTATAATTCGACCCATTCGTCAGAAATAAGGGCTACATATACTACCGGCGAGGACGGATGGTACAAGGAATTCCACGAATCCAGAGAACGGAATCTTGGCCAAAGTACTCTTTTAGGGGGGCTGCTTACATTTACAACCTATAAGCCCTATGATGATGTTTGCCTGGCCGAAGGACTTGCTTATCTTTATGGAGTTTATTTTAAAACCGGAACAGCATGGTATGAATCCGTATTTGGTGATAACGCCCTGGATGATAATGATAATGTCATAGACCGCCTTGACTTGGGCCGTGGCCTTGCCACAACGCCGGATTTACATGTAGGAAAAGAAGAAGGGAGTAAGGCGTTCGTTCAGACCAGCACCGGCACTATTGTTGAAATTCCCCAGCCGAATTTGCCTTTGGGAAATATGAAAACCGGCCGATCGAGCTGGATAGAAGCTGAATAACATGCAGGCGTTCACGGGTTCAAAGGTTCAGGGGTTCAAGGTTCCATTCTCGTCCCCGGACTGCATTTGGGATGCGTATTTACGAGAAAAGCGTCAATTTTGTCAGGCATAATCCAAAATTTGAAGCCAATTGGCAATTACTTGGGAAAATGAACATTTGTAACGACGACTTCGGATCTTCAATATCTTACTTTGTCCTTAACCCTGAACGTTGAACCCCGAACCTGTGAACGGTTACAATAACCCTTATCTTGTGTTTTTTTAATGAAAGTGTTCAAAAATGCCAAATAATAATAACAGCCTGTTATCCGCCCAAAATATTTGTCAGGCCCTTTTAAACAAGAGACTGATTGAATCTATCCAAGTAAAAGAAATCCTTAAAAAAAAGGAGATTCTCAAGTCCCGGCTGGAAAAACAACGGAACCGGAAGAATGCTTCAGGGGATAGGAACATAAATCCTGTAAGCATCGTCGATGTCATCGCTTCGCTGAACCTGAAATGCCCAGGCCCCGACGCCAGGATAATCGATGAAGAGCTCATTTTTCAAGCCCTTGCAGAAGAATGGAAAATTCCGTTTAAGAAGATTGATCCCCTCAAGCTTGATCTCAATCTGGTGACC
>JAFDEW010000398.1 GCA_019310125.1 Deltaproteobacteria bacterium
AATCCATTTGGGAGTGGCTATCACCTTTTGATTTAGGATAAGTCTTCGATAATTGAAAGCCAGGGATCAATGAAATGCCGCATTATTTGCGGGTGTTTCTCCAAATAGAATTTTTATAAAGGCTTTCTTGTATGAAACCAAAGTCTTGTCCTTCCTCATAACGACCGCGATATAATCCGGTTTAAACAAATGATCCATTGACAAAAACGCCAGTTTTCTCTTTTTCAATTCCGGTAAGTCCGTCACGATGGTTGCAAAAGATATCCCGAGCCCCATCTCCACGTACAGAGAGCTTAACTCGACATTAGAAGATTCCATGATCACGTGGCAATCAATACCCAGTTTTTTAAACCTCTCTTCCAGGTTACTACGGTATTTTAGAGTTAAGGGGGGTAAAATCAAGGGATATTTTCCAATTTGTTTCAATGTAATTCTTTTAGCTTCGGCCAAGGCATGGCCTAAAGGGGTCATCAAAACGGTTCTCACCTTGTTCCAGCGGAGCGATGTGAGATCTTTCGGCACATTGGATTCCAGTACCAGACCAAAATCGATATCCCCATTTTTAACAAGTTCGAGAATATGTGTCTGTGATCGATCCAGTATGGTCAGCTCAACATTTGGAAATTGTGTGATATACGTTTTCAGGGCAAACGGAACCAGGTGGTAGAGCGTTGTGAACGGCGCGGCCATTCTCAACAAACCTTTTTGCAATCCTTTTAACTCGTTAAGTTCTTCAGTCAGGGATTGGTATCGCTTAAGACTTGTTTCTGAAAATTTAAAAAATCTTTGACCAGCCGAAGTTAGACGCAATTTACGCCTGCCGATCCTTTCCAGGAGCCGGCAGCCCAATTCTTGTTCAAGGTTCTTAACCTGTTGACTCAAGGCTGACTGGGTTCGAAACGTAGCATCGGCAGCTTTGGTAAAACTGCCAAGCTTAGCCACGTAGTAAAATCCTATGATTTGTTGCCACTCCATTTAAAATAAGTTACACTAATTAAATCTATTAAAAAAATTAATTTGACTAATATACAGATAGCAGAAATAATGATGGTGGACAATAAAAATCTACCGATGGAGGTGAGCCATGAAAAATTTTTTACAACCTGGTTTAAAATTTGAATTTAAATTCAAGGTTCCAGAAAATAAAACAGTCCCTTACCTTTATCCTGAATCGCCTGAGTTTCAAGCTATGCCGAAAGTTTTAGCCACTGGGTTTATGGTGGGATTGTTTGAATGGACATGTATCCAAGCCATTAATCCTCATATAGACTGGCACCGTGAGCAAACGGTCGGTATCGATTTGAAATTAAATCATATAGCTGCTACACCCCCTGGCTTGACCGTTACAGTAAATGTTAAATTGGAAGAGGTGGAAGGCCGGAAACTTGTCTTTTCAATTGTTGCCGATGATGGCATTGATAAGATATCCGAAGGAACCCATGAAAGGTTCATCATCAATGCTGCTAAATTCAATGCTAAGATGGCCACCAAGATCAACTCGAAATAAATTATGCAACTTTAGCGATAGACTTAAACTTCATTTTCCTAAAATAAAAATAAAGTAAAGAGAATTTCTTATGATGTTAAAACACTATCGAAAGGAATTCCGCCGGCCACCCAACCCAAGTGCGAAACATCTCAGGTGTGTTGCTTATCTTGATGAGAATATAAGTGATGTGCTTCCCTATCTAAATACTGTGCTTAGAGGACATCAGTATATTACGGAGCCCCCTTCACTAACGCTAAAATTCAACGGAAAACTCATCACCATTTATTCTCAAGAGATTGCAATAAATATCGTAAAAGATACGGCTGAGGCAGACAACATACTGAAATGGCTTAAGCAAGAGATTAATAACACCTGGAAAAGACGCAACCAGATAAAACCAAGTTTCTCGGTGGCACAGAAACCTGGTATCCTAAACATTCTCAAACTATTGCCCAAAACCAACTGTAAAGAATGCGGTCAGCCCACGTGTATGGTGTTCGCTTTACTGGTAACCGAGGGGAAAAAAGGCCCTGAAGATTGTCCACAATTGGATGTGAGAAACAAGATTACCCTTCAAGAATATTTAAAGCAGTTTTAAATCTTTTCAAGATAAAGAAGGCGGTTTTGTAAAAAGTCCGATTTAGACGGTTTTGTAAAAAGTTCAAATTCCCCCTAATAAATCTCTCGGGATAAAAAGGCATGCAAATTTTGCAATCATGAGGCGTACTTGTCGTATGTTAAATGACTACGAAATGCAGCACAACGAAGAAGTTGAGCTTTTTACGAAACCGTCAAAGAAAGGAGGAAAACATGGATATTCAAACATACGCCCACAAGATCTCTTAAGGTTTCTCGACGGTCCGGACGATCACCTCAACCCTCTAAATAATGAGCTTATTATCCTGGAAATAGGAAAATCTTTCCATATTTTTCTGTAATTTTTTCCATAGGTTAAGCGTGTTTTCAATTCATTCGCATCCCTGCTACCGAACCATAACAGCCATAACCAGTTGAAAATCCACACTATTCACAACAATTTGTTGCAAGTCAATGATTTTGCACGATATTTGCATGTGTTAAAGAAGAACACAGACGGAGTTTTTATGATGGGGTGTATAAAAAGTGTTTTTACCTAAAAATTCAAGGTGGTGAGCAATC
>JAFDEW010000098.1 GCA_019310125.1 Deltaproteobacteria bacterium
CAAATAAAAAAATAGGGCCCGAAATAAATCCGGGCCCTATTGGATTAGTTAAATCAGTTGTTGGTTGTCCTGTTTAGAACAGTCCCGTAACCTTTCCGGTATCAACATCAACATCCACTCTTCGATAGGCCGGGTTGGAACTGGTTCCGGGCATCAGGCTGATTGCGCCGCAGCAGGGGCAGAGGAACTTGGCCCCGGAGAAGATCAGCACATCCTGAATCGGGAGGGTCCACCCCTTGGGCGTACCCTTGACCGCCGGATCATGGGTCAGGGAGAGATGGGTTTTGACCATCATGGTTGTGTAAGCATCATACTGGGGATCGTTCTCGAGCATCTTGGCCTTGGCTTCGGCCGCTGGGGTCCATGCCACACCGTCCGCGCCGTAAACGTTCTTGGCGATGAGATCAACACGGTCACGCAGCTTGGTTTCCAGAGGATAGAGGAACTTGAATTTCGGTTCTTCTATACAGGCTTCGATCACCGCGTCGGCAAATTCCAGAGCACCGTCACCGCCATCAGCCCAGTGTGTGGAAACCGCGCAGCGGGCGCCGGCTTCTTCGGCAAACTTACGCACCATGGCAATTTCGTTCTTGGTGTCGGTATGGAAGCAGTTGATGCAGACCACCGGGTTGATGCCGGACATCCGAATCGTATTGACGTGGTGTACCATGTTTTGCACACCCTTTTCCAGTACGTCCAAACCTTCTTTCTGATACTCTTCGGGCAGCGCCAAGCCAGCCACGACCTTGGGGCCGCCGCCGTGCATCTTCAGAGCGCGAATGGTGGTAGTGAGAACCGATACATGAGGTTTCAGTCCGCTGTAGCGGCATTTTACGTTCCAGAATTTCTCAAAACCGATATCAGCACCAAAACCGGATTCGGTGATGTGGTAGTCAAAAAGCTTGAGGCCCACCCGGTCGGCAATGATGGAAGACTGCCCCACAGCAATGTTGGCAAAAGGTCCTGCATGAATCATACAGGGTTGATATTCTGCAGTCATCATCAGGGTCGGGTTGATGGTATTTCGCATCCAGGCGGTCATGGCGTTACCCACTTCAAGATCGCCGGTGGTTACGGGTTTGCCGCTTTTGTCAAAGGCCACGGTGATGTTGTTCAGCCTTTCGCGCAGGTCGGCCAAATCGCGTACGATGGAAAGGATCGCCATGAGCTCTGAGCTCACTGCGATCCCGAATTTTGACTGCATGACCATGCCGTCGAATCTGCCGCCCAGACCGATGACGATATTTCGCAAAGCCTGAGCACAGAAATCCATGATCCAGCCCATCTCAACCCGGGTGGGGTCGACGTCAATCCTCGGCATACCAGTCAGGCGCATAAGCTGCTCGTCATTGTAGTTCCGCTCGTGCTGCATTCTGGAGGTCAGGGCCACCATAGCCAGGTTATGAGCATTCATGATGTCATTGATGTCGCCGGTTAGACCCATGGAAAATTCAGTCATGGGAATGATCAACGAGTTGCCGCCGCCGGCCGCGGTCCCTTTAATATTCATGGTGGGGCCGCCCGAGGGTTGCCGCAGACAACCGCCCACATTAATGCCCCGTTTCCCCATACCTTCCATAAGGCCACAGGAAGTAGTACTCTTGCCTTCACCTAAGGGCGTGGGGGTGATGGCGGTCACTTCAATGTACTTGCCATCAGGTGTGTCTTTCAACCGATCAATAATCTTAAGGAAATCCAGCTTGCATAATCTTCCCATGGGCAGGATTTCGTCCTTTTCCAGAGCCAGTTTTTCCCGCCAATCGTCGGGATAAGGCATGTTTTCTTCGGCCGCTTCTGAAATCTGCCAGTCGGCCATTTCTACCGCGTTGTAAGCCATTTACTCAATCCTCCTCTATTCTATTAAGGTTAATAAAACACAGGAACCCGGTATCCGACCAAGGTTCGCTCAGCTTCAGTAAAAAAAATTACCTGCTACCCTTCCGTGTTGCAAGTTACAGTCTTTTAAGTAAAATTATAAGAAATTCAAACTGGTAAGCAAAAACAAGCTTTTTATGTCAAACACCGCAATAATGCAAAATAAATTGATATTGTCAATAGAAAAATGAATTTAGGGTTCGCACAAAAATAACTTCGCAGAATTGGCGCTCAGATTTGGTTCAGGTTTGGCTGATCCGAGAGAGCAAAACCACAGGAATAGCGAGCTATTTCGCGGATTTTACGAATGAGGTATCAGCCAAAGATGGGCTGAAGCTGAGATGTAAAAATGTGAAGTTATTTTTGCGCGAGCCCTTAACTTTGCAGCTGATTCAATCGAAAATAAAACCCTTTGTTTTGCATTAATTCCAAATGGTTTCCGACCTCGACAATCTTTCCTCTGTTCAGCACGATAATCTTGTCAGCCCCCCGGGCCGTTGAAAGCCGGTGGGCGACAATGATGGATGTTCTGTTTGCCATGAGATTAAACAACGCTTCCTGTATGTGATATTCGGTTTCCGAATCAATATATGAAGTTGCTTCATCGAGTATAATAAGGTCCGGATCGCGTGCAAAAGCCCTTGCAATGGATAGTAACTGGCGCTCGCCGCTTGAGATGGACGCCCCCCCTTCAGAGAGCACGGTATCCAGGCCGGCCGGCAATCTGTCTATGAAGGTTTTGCAATTTGAGCGCTCTATAATTTGCTGCAGGGCCGTCTTGGAAATATCGCTTTCCCCCAGAGTAATATTATCCCGGATGGGTTCCGAAAACAAAAAAGGATCCTGCATGACCAGCGCCATTTTAGCTCTTAAATAAGGAGAATATATTTTTTTGATATCCATCCCGTTCACAAGAACCCGCCCGGATGTGGGGTCATAAAAACGGATGATAAGATTAATTATCGTTGTCTTTCCTGATCCTGTGGGTCCCACAATGGCAAGGGTTTTCCCGGCAGTGATGTTGAAGGAAACATTTTTCAGAACGGTTTCACCTTTAGCGTAAGCAAAAAAAACATTTTTCAGGGATACTTCCGAAATTTTTCCCAAAGTCTGTGTTTGAGTTTTTGAGCCGGATGTTGTTCCGGATTCAACAGCGGGAACACACTGCGGCAGTCTTTCCGAACTATCCAGGATCAAAAATATCCTTTCCGCCGATGCCATTGAATTTTGCAGGATATTGTATTTTTCAGCAATGTCCCGGATCGGTCTGAAAAACATCTTCATATATGAAAGAAAGGCAACCAGGGCGCCCAGGCTGATGGTTTCCGCCAGAACTTCGCCGCCGCCATAAAAAATCACAACCGCAATGGCAACCGCCCCCAAAAGCTCTATAACCGGCATAAACACCGCGAAAACATGCACCTGTCTCATGCCGGCCAGGTAGTGTTCATGATTCAGCCTTTTGAAAGCAAGATAATTTCTCTTCTCCTGTAAAAACAGATGGATCACCGTTATCCCGGCGATGGTTTCCGAAAACCGTGTATTGATCTCTGCGATTTTCAGCCGTAAGATTCTGAATGCTTCCCTGGCCTGGCCTGAAAAATGAATGGACGCATACAGAACAAAAGGAATTACCGTAAAACAAACCAACGCCAGTCGCCAGTTAATACTCAGGAGGACAAGGGTGATCCCTGCCAGCAGAAAAAGATCCTTGAAAACAAATACGATGACCGAAGTGAACAGCTCATGCATGTTCTGAATATCATTTGCCACCCGAGTCACAAGACGCCCCACGGGATTGCGCGTAAAGAATGCAACCGACAGGCTCTGGATATGTGAAAACAGCTTTACTCTCAGATCATGCATGATCATTTGACCGGTATATTCCATGATGATGACCTGCACCATATTGAGAACAAACCCGGCCATGACCATGGCAAGGAAAATAGCCGTAATAAAAGTGACGCCGGCAAGATCATCTTTGCGCAATATTGCAAGATCTTTTTTTCCTATTTCAGGCAGATCATTAAAAGATATGAACGCCAAAGATTCATGAATTTTAAAACGGTCGGGATATTTATTGACAATCGCCTCGATTGTCGGTGATATCCGCCTTTAAATATCTGATGTTATCATCCACAGAATCCGTGCGTTTGTTCCCGGCGGATTCCTTTTGCGGCACAATATAGCGATCGATCGCAATTTTAGTAATGTAAGGAAGCGAAAGGTCCAACAGGGTTATCAAAACAACCAAAATGATCGAGCAGAGCAATAGCAGGCGATAAGGCAGGGTATAGGGATAAAGCCGTTTTAATAATTTTACATCATAAGGCTTGCCAAGCTGTTTTTCCTCAAAATAACCGAAATCAGTCTGCATGTTCCTCTTCTATCTCCTGGAGACGGAATGTTTTTGCGTAATATTTATCCTGCGCCATCAACTCCGCATGATTACCGGATTCTACCATACGACCCTTTTCAAGGGCGATAATCTGATCGGCAAATCGAACGGCGGAAAGCCGGTGCGAGACAATGATGATGGTCTTGTGCCCGGCCATGGACCGGAGGGTTTTTATAATGGCATCACCGGTTTCCATATCAACCTGACTGATGGGATCATCCAGTATCATAATTGTTGAATCCTTGAGCAACGCACGTGCCAGGGCAACACGCTGTTTCTGGCCCCCGGAAAGGACAATCCCCTTTTCCCCCACAAGGGTCTCAAAACCGTCCGGAAGCGACGTTATGGTCTCATAAATAGATGCTGCTTCAGCCGCCCGGATCAATTCCGGATCTTTTATCTTTTTATTGCCCAACGTTATGTTTTCACGAATTGTGCCGGCAAATAAAAAGGGTTCCTGGGGCATAAATGAAATCAGGGATCTCAAATCACGAACCTTTAGCATGCGAATATCTATCCCGTCTAACAAGATACTTCCCCGTAACACATCAAAGATCCTGGGAATCAGGTTTAAAAGCGTTGACTTGCCGCTCCCCGGAGGGCCTACTATTCCCAGGATCTTCCCGGGATCCACGTTGATATCAATTCGATCCAAAACCAAAAACGAGCCGGATTCATAATCATCAGGTGCATAGGAAAAACTAACATTTTCAAAAACCACAAATCCCTTAACCTTTTCAAGGATAACTCCCCCCGGCCGATCATCAATTTCAGGAAGAGTCTGAATGATCTTATCGATTCTGTCGAGTGATGCTTTGCCCCGCTGGATAAGGTTCGTTACCCAGCCTATGGCCATCATGGGCCATGTCAGGAGTCCGAGATAACTGATGAAGGCGACAAAATCTCCCGGCGTTATGGTAAAGGTTATGGTCTGCCTTCCTCCTAAAAAAAGCACGATGGCCAGGCTTAAGTTTGAGAAAAAAACCATCATGGGGAAAAAAGATCCGGTAATTTTTACCAGACTCAAATTTTTACCGATATAATGTTTTGAAACCGATTCAATCCTAAAAGCCGCATCCTGTTGTCGGTTATACGCCTTTATAATACGGATTCCTGCAAACCGTTCTCTCACCACTTCGGTTAACTCGGAAAATGCCCCTTGCACCTCCCCGTAGAGGCGGTGCATTTTTTTACTGAAAAAACGGGTCCCTAACACGATCATGGGCATGGGGATGAGCACAAAAACGGTCAGCTTGACATTGATGTATGCCATAAACCCGATTGCTGCGGTACCGAGAACAATGGCGTCGGTGAGCGCCACCATGCCCATACCCGTGGCCATTCGGATATGTTGAATATCATTGGTGGCATGAGCCATGAGATCTCCGGTTTTGACGTTACCGAAATATGAGGCGGAAAGGGTCTGAATATGGTAAAAAAGTTTATTTCGCAGTCCTTCTTCGACCCGCCGAGACGCGCCGATGAGACAGCGTCGCCACAGATAGCGAAACACACCGATCAAAACGGCAATCCCCGTGATATAACATGCATAGGTTAACAGGGTTATGATATCGATCCTATATGCGGTGAGATCGTCCACAGTCCATTTTATGATTCGGGGAATAAAAAGCTGCAAAAAATCTACCGCAATCAAACAGGCAAGGCCCAGCAAAATGAACCATCGCTTTTCTAATAGATAAGGTTTTATTAAATAGAAAGATTTCATATTATTGAACGTTTTGTGGTTTCGACAACTTTTTTAAGGATGAACATCGAACGTATTAAAAGATGAACGTCCAACATCGAACGTCCAACATCGAATGGTGAATGAAAAAAACCAATGTTGAACAACGAATAGTGATTGAGGAAAAAGATAAAATTAAATTGCGGAGCGGAGCGACATCATTATTCGATGTTCAAAGTTGAACGTTCGATGTTCGATGTTCAGTCTGTTCGATGTTCATCTTTTAATTGGTTCGATATTCATTTTTTCCAAGAGTATGACACGAGGTATTTTTGCTTTCAAGTATGAAGATGAAAAAAGTGGGGGGTCAAAGGTTCGGCGTTCAGAAGCTCAGGGGGTGTAACAATTGTCAAAAATATGTTCCGATTGACCTAAGGGTTCACGAAAAAATAAATTTACAATTTTGGGAGTTGAGGCGCCCGGACAGCAAGGCACGAAAACTTAAGGAATATCAAGCATATTTCGAGTTTTCGTAACGCAGCCAGTCAGGATGCATCGGCATCCAACATGTGAAGTTATTTTTGAGTGAGCCCTAAGTCTGGGCGTTCGAATCCATCGCAGGTTTGTTTGATAGGAAAGGTTGGCCCCCCGGGGGGACTAACTTTAAAACTAAAATGGTTTGAACGGCTCGATTTTCTTACCACACCGAGCGCAGAGAATTTCTTTTTCCTCCACCTCTTGATTGGACACCGGATCGGTTATGCCTCTTTGTGCCGTAACCATTTCCTCCATGTTAAGACATTGTCTGCAAACTATTTTATCTGCAATCTTAGTGGCTGCAAAAACTGACATTATTTTCCTCCTTTTATTTAGTAGTTATACACTATTTCCCTCACTCCCAAGGGAGTGAGGGAAAATTATAATGAGTATTACAACTACTAAATGCTTTTTATTTGGACGGTCTCAAGTGACGCCGCAAAAGTTTGCCGGTAGGTGTTCTCGGTAATGCATCCATGTACTCAATGACTCTGGGGAGCTTGTAGATGGCGATGTGCTCCTTCAAAAATGTTTTGAGTTCTTCAAAAAACTCGTCGCTGCCCTCAAACCCTTCTTTCAGCACCACAAAGGCCTTGGTGATCTGACCCTTGTCAGGATCAGGAATACCGATAATGCCGCATTCGGCCACGGCCGGATGTTTTTCGATGGCCTCTTCAATTTCGGCAGGGCCGATACGATAGCCGGAGCTTTTAATCATGTCGTCTTCGCGGGATACAAAGCAAATATTTCCGTCTGCTTTCATAAAAACCGAATCCCCCATCTGATTCCATCCGTTTACAACGCCTTTTTTCTGGGAATTGAGAAGTTTATTATCATTCTCGTAAGGCTTCCAGTAGAGGCTTCCCGAGGGTCCCTTGATAACCATGCTGCCGACTTGATCCGGCTTGCATTCGTTCCAATCCGTATCAACCACCTTACACTGTATGCCGGGGATGGGTTTGCCGATGGAGTCCGGCATGGGCTCGGCGTTCATTGTGTTTGAAGTCACCAGGTGAAGCATTTCAGTCCCGCCCAAGCCTTCCCAGATGGGCTGGCCGGTGAGTTCCGTCCAGGTCTTCAGTGTCTCGGCGCCCAGAGCGTCCCCACCGGAAGTGTAAAGACGAATTGAGCTGGTGTCATAATCCTTGAATTTGGGGAACTTCATCAGAGCCCGGTAGCCTGTGGGCAGACCGGTGAGAATTGTAATTTTGTGTTTCTGAATCAGTTCCAGCATGTCAGGCGGCGTGAACTTCGGAATAAGGGATATGGCTGCGCCCCCTTCAAAAGGCATGAGCGTAAAGGTCCCGAAACCGGCGGCAAATGACACCGGGGCGGCTCCGCCCAGAACATCGCCGGGTTTCATCTTGTAAACATGTTTGTTAACCAGTTTGGTCTCTATAACAATCGGCTTGACGAAATGAACACATCCCTTGGGCATGCCGGTGGTGCCTGAGGTATAGAGCATAATGCCGATATCAGTACCTTTGAGCATAGTGGCTTCCAGGTCAGGGGAACCTGCTTCAAGCATTTCTTCATAGACCAGATTGCCGGCGGCTTTTATTTCATCCGCATTACCGCCGATGGTTATAACTTTGGTGCCGAACTCAAAATTGGGTTTGGCGACCTCAACCGGAGGCATAAGCGGGGCATTGACTATAAAAAATTTCATTTCGGCATTATTGGCAACAAAAGCCACCTCTTCGCCTGACCACAAAGGTGAAGTAGGAACTGGAATGGCCCCTATTTTTTCAACGGCAAATATGGCGACAAGAGCCTGTATTGAATTGACCAGGCGAATACCTATACGGTCCTGTGCTTCAATGCCCTCATTTTTCAGACTGTTCCCGAACTTGTTTACCATTTCCGCAAGTTGAGCATAAGTGACGGTCTGATCCATAAATTTGATGGCAGCATTATCTCCCCTGCCTTCCCGTACGTGACGATCCAGCAGAAAGTCGGTAAGATTCAATTCATCCGGAGTGTCCGCAAACTCTTCAGGAACCACGTATTCAGGCCACGTATCTTTCGGTGGCAGCATATTTTCCGGTATTTTTCCCATAATAAAAACCTCCCTAATTTTAGTGTTGTCTGTTTTTAATGTAATCCGTTTCCATTACTCAACAACCGGTTTTATATCCCTGCCTGAGCCGGCAGACATGAGTTTAACCTGTTTAAAAGTCGAGTTTTGCCAAAATTTCACCCCTGGTGGCGTTCGGACAAACGTTCCGGGGTGATATGCTGAAAGAATTCACCTCCTTTAAAAAGAAATTGTTATGACCCATCGAAAAATTTTAATTACGATAATCCAATAGGTATTGTTAGAAAATTTTTCAAACAGTTGCCTATAAAATATCCCGCAATAAATTGCAAGCCAAAAAAACATTGGTTATTAAAGCACTTTTGTTTTGCCCAAAATCAGGAAAAATGTTAAATTTTATTTTTTCACGAAAATGACAGCTTATAATGTATTCTTAAATATCCGCTAATCTATATGTTGTATTTTTTCGATCTTAAACCTTTTTGAAAAACAGTTGCACATCTTTATTCGGTCTTCCCTTGTTTATTCGGGATCTTTAAAGATTCAGGTTTATTTACCCTTGATAGCCAGGCTTAAAGGGTAAATAAAAAAAGTTTTTTGAATAAAATTCATTTTTTGTTCTTGACAAAACTTATAAACAATTTTAAAAAACACTTTGTTCTGAATCAAATTCATTTTTTAAGTCTATACAAAATTTCAGCAAAAGAATTGTATTCGCTGAATATAATTCATACATAAATCAGTTCTTTCATTTTTTTTAGTACACTGTTTTATATTTTCTTTTATCATAATTACCTTAAGGGAGGTGATATCACTCTGTTATGCTTTCTGCATAAAATGGAAAGAAAAACGACCCATCGAATGGTAAGCAGGAAATTAGAAAAGATATTTTCTCGGCTGTCGGCATAGTAACTATCAATCAGCTAAAAAGGTCGTTTTATCACGGTTGCCGACTTCAACCGAAATCCAATCAGAAAGGAGGTGGTAAACATCAGACAGGAGGAATCATTACCGTTCCTCTGCTGCTGAGAACAACTCTGGATAAATTCTTTAGTGGAATTTAAACTATTTTTGGAGGTAAAATATGGCAGAAAAAAAAGATATTGAAATAAACAGCCGGGCCGACACCATAGGTCTTATGGATATGGATGTCAGACCCTACCCGGTTACACCGGTGGTTTCATATGATGAGGTAAAACCGGTGTATGAAAAACGGAAGGCACTGGAATTTTGTGAATGGGCCGAGGCAAACCTCAAGTTCGAAAAAAGATACTCCAAAGACGAGTCCCTGTCACACATCAGAGTGCTGGATATCGGACTCTGGCGGTTGGGTCACAAGTTTGCCACGTCTTTGTTCGGCGAAGCCGGGGCCGAGTGCGTCTCTATCGAACCGCCCGGCGGCGATCCCTTGAGGAAATTGACGCCCTTTGGCCGGGAAGAGTATTACCTGGAAAATCGGGACACCGGCGAAAAGTGCGGAATGGAGTTTGTCGCCGAGACGGTGAACACGCACTGCGTCACCCTGGATGTGGAGACCGAGGAAGGCCAGGAAATCTTCAAGAGAATGGCGGGCATCTCCGATATTGTGATCGACGGGATGCCTCCCGGATACATGGATAACCTGGGCATCGGCTACCGGCAGCTCAAGGAAGCCAACCCCAAGATGATCTATATCTGGGTGGGTGTTAACGGCCAATGGGGCCCCTGGAAGGACAAGCAGTCCAAGTTCGGCCAGTGGGAATTAGCGCCCTTTGGCAGTTGTGCCGATTCATGGGTGCACAACACCGGTTTGGCCCAGGACCTGCTGCCCAGAGGCAAGGGCGGCGATCCGACCCGTTCGGGTGTCTGGTTGGAAGACTATACCGCCGGCGGTCAGGCATTTCTTAATGCCGCTGCAGCCCTTTACTGGCGTGACGAACTCGGCAACAGCGGCCAGATGATCGAGGTGACCGGCTCTGAAACGCTGCTGGACATGCTTGACTTTGATATTACCTGGTACGGGTTCAATGCCAGTATCAAAGGCCGATCCGGCGGCTGGGATCCCAACCTGAACCAGTATGCCTGGAACCCCTGCAAAGACGGCTACATGATGATCGGCGGGCAGACAGACAAGCTGTGGTACAACATCGGCTTTTGTCTTGAGCGCGATTACCACCAGTTCGGCCGGCTGATCCACGAAGATCCCTTCCTCAAGGAGGTGGGGGCCAGGAACGCCCTGCACGCCCTGATCAAGGTCTATTCCGTGACCACCCGTTGGCTCAGAGACCAATGCAGGGTTGAAGCCGAGGCCAAGCTGCTCGAGTACCAGCTTGCAGCAGGGCCGGTCATGTTTATTGATGAGGTTGCTGAATTCCCGCATTTCAAGTACCGCCCCTGGATGTATGTCCAAGAGACCGACTACGGCCCGCTGCTGATCGCATCGAGCCCGTCTTCCTATCAGGTCCAAGCACCCTTCAGGTGCAAATGGATGGGCAGGGATCTCGGATTTGACAACTATGAAATTTACATGAAATGGTGTGGAATAGACCAGAACCGAGTCAATGAATTTAAACAAAAGGGGGTGATGTAAAATGGCAAAAGACCCAAGAGTAACACGCATAGAAGACCTGCCAGGCCCCAAGAGTCAAGGCGAGATGGAAGAGATGAAGATGCCCTACGAAGAATACTGCAAAGGTATTTTTGACGTGGGCAACGAGCACTCCAAGCCCACGGCGCTCAAAGGCCTCAAGTGGCTGAGCTGTACCATGTACATCTTCACGCCCCATTCTGTGGCCAACCTGGCCGAACTTGGTGCTCAGGTGGTTAAGATCGAGATGCCGAGGATGGGGGATGCCATGCGGCATACCTCTCCGTTTAACGAGTGCTATCTGTATCCGCTCCATGACACGCGTCCCACGACCGGCACCGGTCTGGGTTTTACCAACGCCAACCCCAACAAGTACTTTATGACCATGGACTACCACATCCCAGAGATGCGGGAACATTTTTACTCTCTGGTGAGAAAGTTCGACGGGCTCACCGAGCTGTATCGTCCGGGAACCATGGACAAGTGGCAGTTGGGCTACCGGCAACTTACCGAAATCAACCCCCGGTTCATCTATGTCTGGGGCGGCGGTTTCGGCTACGGTCCCAAGATTTTCGGCGGCTCCTACGACATTTTGGGCCAGGCCCACGCCGGACTCGCTTCCATAACCGGTATGCACGAGTACATGGGCGGGCATTGCACCAAGCAGACCAACTGGGTCATTGACTGGCAATCCGGCAACCTGATCACCTGCTCCATCCTGGCGGCCATTCACCATCGCCGCAAGACCGGGCTGGGCACCATGATCGAGTTTTCCCAGGTACAGGTCCCGACGCGTATGTCCGGATATAGCTTCCCCATGTACGGCAAGTTCGGTATCGTCCGTCAACGCTGGGGCAACTGGGACACCCAGTTGTCAGTGCATGGCATTATCCTGTGCGGCAAATCCGATTTTCCGGATGCCGACAACCCGCAGGATAAATTCTGCGCGCGCTATGTCATGGTCAGCGCCTTCCAGGATGCGGACTTCAAAGAACTGTGCGCCATCACCGGCACGAATAATCTTTATGAGAAGTACAAATCTCATAATGAACGCTGTGAAGGTGAAGCGCAGGTTGAAATCTACACCGCTCTGGAAAAATGGGCCGAAGATAAAACACGGTCCGAAGTTGCCAAGACCCTGCAAGACGCCGGTCTTCTGGCCGAACCGGTCCGCAACGACCGCGAGGCTTACGAAAGCCCGCATTTCAGGGAAAGAGGCACCGTCAGGTGGCTGGACGATCCGTTGTTCGGCGATATGCTGGTCCACTGCGGCTACAGTTGCGGACACATGGAAAAAACCCCGCGCAGGATCAACTGGCATTGGCGTCCGGTAGGTGCGGACAATAAAAAAGTCTACCAGGACTGGCTCGGTATACCGCAAAGCCAGATCCAGGAGTGGTATTACAGTGTGTGATATAATTTGGTGCAAACATAAAGTAGATGGAAAAGACTGTGACACCATCAACTACCTCGATCCATACTATTTTTGGAACTGGGAAGGCACGATCTCCTGTGCGGAGTGCGGTACGGTGTACTACATCTACATGATTAACGGATTTATGTACAAAGGCCCGGAAGAGAGACCCGGTGAGACGGCGGACATTATGCCGTTGTATGCGGACAAGCCCTACGATGGCTATTCCAACTACAGGCCTGCTACCGAGGGCCGAACCCGGCCGTACGAGTGCATGCCCAGGTCCTTTTTGACGGGTACCGCCGAAATGCTCAAGTTCAGCATTCGGAACCGACCGATGCGGGGATGGCGCCCGCAGCCGCCGTCAGCAGGGCTGGCCGGACAGTTTCCTTTCAACTGGGATATTCAGAAACTGTCGCCCGAGGTGTGGGAGGAGTATCAGCAAAAGATCGCTGCAGGCGAAGTAACAGACTGGTAAAAAAGAAAGGAGTGTCATATGGCAGAATTAACACCTGAAGAATTTCTGGAGCAAATAATGATTCCGGAAAAATCAAGTGATCACATATGCTGGAATTGTACTGGTTTGAAGCCGGTTATCAAGGGCTCAAAGTTTCCGCCCGCAGACATTATCGGCTGGTGCAAAAAGATCCACTGGCCCCATTACTGGTGTGTAGCAGATTTCAACGTGGTCAAAAAGTGCTATGCCTTTGAAGACAAGAAGAAGAAGTAGCATGGAAGAAAACGTAATCAAAGAACTCGATACCCTCAAGGGGATGCTGAACAACTGGAAAAAAGGCTTTTTAAGCTGGGCATCCCCGGACGGGGATAACGAGTATGTGCTTTTAGAATTTCGTGAAGAAATCCATAATCAGCTTTTTCCCTATGTCACAAGATTGCTTGAGACCGAACATCTCAGCCATCCCGAGGCTACAGAATTCATGGATTATTGCTTCAGCCAAGTTGAAGATCTTCGCGACCAGTTGAATAAAGTGGACACCAACGAAAGTAAAAAGGAGGTTTGATATGCCTGAAAAATGTCGTGTGGGTATCTGCGGCTTTGATCCCATGCTCGTCAAAGGATATATCGCTTTGAACATGCGAGCCATTTGGTGGCACATATCCGATGAGTTGTATGATGAGTTTGACATGAAACCGGGAATGAAGGTTTCCGGCAAAATGCTCAAACTTTACGCCGGCACAGACGGTAAGGAATTCGCAGCTCCCAATGAAGATTTTGAATGGGAATGCTCAAAAGAGACCGGCATTGTCGTTTTGATTCCGCCGGATACCATAAGAAAATACAAGATCACGGAATTTATGTTCGCCGAATTGCTTATTGAAAAGATTGACGGTAAAGACGTCTATCCCGGCGAAGAAAAGATTAGCAAGAAGTGGTGGCCGGATGACAAGATGGATCTGGATTTTACTATTGACTACATCGGATAGCCATTACTAACCCATAACAAAACACCCTCTCTCCTGCTTGCAGGGGAGAGGGTAAATAAAACTGAAATCCCCCTTTTCGGCTTGCCCGGAGAGGGGGATTCTTATTTTGCCTGTTTTGCGCAAAAATTGGGCTTGTTATTTCGACCTTAATGTATTAATCAGGTGGAAGATAAGCGCCAACTTAATAATTAAAAAGTTTACAAAGGAAACAAAATGACAAAGAAAGCAAAAGAAGAGGATAAACAAAAGTTAGACCAAGAGCCAAAACCGCTGATAGAGGATGAAGTGTATCCCCAGGAAGAGCCGGATCACCCGGGATGGTTGTCTATTGCGGAAATTATGAAAATATCGGATCCCGTCTTTGAAAACAGCAAGTTCCTCATCGGGTATCACCATTCCAGCAATGTCTATGTGCTGGCCGGTGACACCCTGACCGTCGTGGACCCGGGAAATGATTATACCATTTTTAATGAGCTTGATAAATTAGGATACGATGTTCTGGACATCAAGAAGATCGTTATCACCCACGGTCACCGTGACCACTGCATGGGCGTCTTCGAATTTTTGAGAATCCCCCAAATCTGGGAAAAAAAAGAGATCGAGATTATCATTCATGCCGCCGGTCCCATGGAATTTAAAAAAACGCTCCAAGAATACGGATTTTCTCTG
>JAFDEW010000399.1 GCA_019310125.1 Deltaproteobacteria bacterium
ATCGTGCCATGGTCTGTGGTGGATGCATGCCCGAAAAACGGTATTTTTTTGGGAAAGCTTGGCGGCGTCCCCCAGGGCGGATGGTATAATATACAAGTACGGTTTGGCAAAAACCATGATGTATTCAGCCTCGGATCGCACAAATGGGCCGTAGGCATGCTTGTGGGATGCATTGGTCAGTCCAACATGAAGGAATGGTTCCATACGGGCACAAACTTCAAATCACACGCACTGCTCCGGAAACACACCCACAAGGGATGGTCCGAACCGGGCATCAAAGGCAATGCGGCAATTGCTTTCGGAAACAAACTTGTAGAGAGACTCGGCATCCCTGTGGGTCTTCTTGATTATTCCGTTAACGGATCAGGGTTGAGAAAAGAGGCGGACTGGGGCATGGGTTACTGGGAAAATACGCGACCGGGTTCAATTTACAACCGCTTCCTGTCCGGCGTCACAGCGGCAGGCGGCACCCTGGAGTATGTCATATGGATGCAGGGCGAAGCGGATGCCGCGCGAGGTACGGTCACCGAGACCGAATACAAAGCGTCACTTGAACATTTTATCACCACCCAGGTGAGGACTGACATCGGCAACGGCTCAAGCCGGGCAGATCTGCCGTTCCTCATCGTAATGATGATCAAACGACCCGGAGGTAAAGACGGGCCGCATCAGGCCATACGAAACGCTCAGAAATACGTTTCCGAGAACATGCCCGATTCCTACCTGGCAGCCACGACCTTAGATCTGAAAAACCATGGCAGACAGCACCTGGCCCCGGGTGCATATACAACTCTTGGACTCAGGGTCGCCCAAACCGTTTTATACATTTTGGGTAAGGAGAAATATTACCGGGGTCCACGGGTGACTGCCGTAAACCGGGTAGACGACCGTACCCTGGACGTCACCATTCAGCACAGCGGCGGGACTGATTTCACGCCGGTTTCCGGGATTGCCGGATGGGAGGCTCTGGCACACGGAACTCTTTTACCGATTTCCGAGGTTTTTCGGCGGGATGCACAAACTATCAGAATCATTCTTAAGAACACGGGTGGCCGGGACACAAAAATCCGCTATCTGTATGGTGCAGTGCCGGATACGAGTCGCCCGGTCCTGGACAACTCTGAAATGTCGCTACCCCTGGAAGAATACCATTGAACTGAACGCAGGGGCTTGGCTCCATGGGCGATCAGGTGTTTTGAAGGAGTGAACGTGGAACATATTAAAAAGATGAACGTCCAACATCGAACGTCCAACATCCAATGTTGAATGAAATACAAAAACAAGGACAGGAGTTTCAGTAAATAAACCAGGGGTCGGGGAATTTTTCCTTAAAACACTTAAATACAGCGGAATGAATGATCAGAAACGAAATCGTACACTGTTTGAATGCATTAGGTATCGTTGCGGAAGAACAGCGCTTTTTTCGAATTCGCACTTAAAAGATAATAAATCTGAATAACCTAACCCATTTATTTTACTATTTAAACACTGTTCTTTCGTTACGAGCCCTTATGCATGAGTTTGTACGATGCAGTTGCTGATTATTCATGGAGCGGTTCAATTAAAAAAACTACCCGACCCCTGGTTTGTTGTTGTTATAAATATCAAACTGGCTGAAACAAAAAGAAATAGTCATTCAAACTTTTAGATCTGATGATTAAAAACAAATAAAATTAAATTGCGGAGCGGAGCGACATCATTATTCGATGTTCAACGTTGGACGTTCGATGTTCGATGTTCAGTCTGTTAAATGTTCGATGTTCGACGTTCATCTTTTAATTTGTCCAATGTTCATCTTTTTCAGCGAACCTTGGATTTCGGAAAGTTATAGAATTTCCGAAACACATGGCTACTGCATGCTCTTTTTTATATTTTCCAGTCTTTCCAAAAGCGTTTTGGCCTTTTCGATATCTTTTTTCACATCTTTATAGTCAGGATCAACGGCACGAACCAATTCCCATTCCCTAACCGCTTCGGACAATTGTTGTTTTCCAAAGTATGAAAGACCTCTGTTGTAATGGGTTTCCATGTAATTTTCTTCACTTCTCTTGATATAGTCATGGCACTTCTGACAGTCCTTATTGTATGTGAAAGAAGCTTCAAAATTCTTTTTCGCTGCCAGGTAATCTTTGTTTTTAAATAAAACCAGCGCATATTCAAAGTGCGTGCGATACAGATATTCACGGGTGGTTTCATCGTCAGGATTTGCATTTAATGCCTTATTCAAT
Source organism: Deltaproteobacteria bacterium (assembly GCA_019310125.1). Lineage (GTDB taxonomy): Bacteria > Desulfobacterota > Desulfobacteria > Desulfobacterales > UBA11574 > S5133MH16. The sequence continues at coordinate 2,229 of JAFDEW010000399.1, forward strand.
TCCTCAACCGCCGCAGGGTATTCTTTGTTATTGAAATGTTCAATGCCAAGATTTCGATAGTTTGCTGCTTCATCCACAACCTCCGGCTCCTCTGCCTCCAGCTCCTCAGTCTCCAACTCGTCGCGATCTTCATCCTCTTTCATTTCCTGATCCGGAACGACCAGATCGGGCGTTTTTACATCTTGGGCCTCGATTTTTTCTTTTTTTATTAAAAATGGCATTCCCTTTATTTCAGGAATTTTTATTTTCTGACCCACCCTTATCTTGGTGGCATCGGCCAGATTATTGTAATCCGCTATAATAGAAAATTTTTTATAATCCCCGTAATAGTTCTTGGCCACCATTGTCAGGCTTTCACCGGGTTGGATTGTGTGTTCCACAGACCGTTTTGCGGCC
>JAFDEW010000400.1 GCA_019310125.1 Deltaproteobacteria bacterium
GGCCTCGGTTACGTGGTACTTCTCCCTCTCTAAAATCTGGCGCAGCATTTTCAATATTTGAGTATCATCATCAATAACAAGAATGTGTGCCATATTCCTGTTCCTCGTTTCTTGTTTTTCGTTCTTTGTTAAAAGGCGTTCTCATTTCTACTTGTACGATAATTGATAGATTTCAAGGTCGTTATAACTTTTTGCTTTTATAATTTTCGCCTCTATTTAATTAACAAGCAACCAGCAACGAGAAACCAGCTTCACTCATCAAGCACTTTCCTGATGGTTCTGGCAATCTGGTCTCTAACAATAGGTTTTGTAAGAAAACCTTTTATACCCAAAACATCGGCCCTTTCTTTGGACATTTTTTCACTGAATCCGGTGCAAATTATAATGGGAATATCGGGCCTGATTTCCACAAGCTCAGAGGCCAATTCAGCACCGCTCATATTCGGCATGGTCATGTCTGTAATGACAAGATCAAATTTATCCGGCTGTGCTCGAAATGCCTCTAAAGTTTCTATACTGCTTGTTCGAGGCGTAACATGATAACCGAGGAGTTTTAACATTTCATTTTGCATTTTAACAATCTGCTCTTCATCATCGACCAGAAGGATTCGTTCATTGCCTTTCTGGACAGGCGCGATGGCTTCAGTTCTACTGGTCTCAGCACTGGTTTCAATAACAGGCAGAAAAACAAGAAACGTGCTTCCTTTACCCGGTTCGCTGTATACCTTTATTTCTCCGCCGTGTTCTTTAACAATTCCATGCACCACGGATAACCCCAATCCTGTTCCCTTACCCTTTTCTTTAGTGGTATAATAGGGGTCGAAAATTTGCTCTACGACATCCCGTTCCATACCATGTCCTGTATCAGATACCGTTAGTCGGATATACCTTCCCGGTTTCATACCAATATTATTAAGCACGTCTTCGATTCCGAATTCGATCTTGGCCAGACTGACTTCAATGTTGCTATCTGCTTCCTGCACGGCATGGTATGCATTGGTGCACAGGTTTATAACAATTTGATGAAGTTGGGTGGAATTACCCATAACAGCTCCGCAGTCATCATCTATTTTCAGGCTGGACTTAATGCTTGTCGGAATCGTTGATCTTAAGAATTCGAATGCTTCTTTGACAATGGTTTGAATCTTCAGTGGTTTAAGATCCGAGCTGCCTTGACGACTAAAGGTTAGGATTTGCCTGATTAGGTCTCTTGCACGTTTCGCTGCTTTGAGAATCTCATTAAGATTTTCACGGTTCCTACTCCCCTGAAGAGCATCTTCCAACAATATTTCAGTGAATCCCATAATGGCAAAAAGAATATTATTAAAATCATGGGCAATGCCGCCTGCCAGGGTGCCTATCGATTTGATCTTCTGGGCTTGACGAAGCTGGTCTTCCAGCTTCTTTTGGAGTGTTATATCTCTGAGAAAGTTAATGGTGGCCGGTCTTTTATTCCAGGTTATAAGAGCTGTATTAAGCTGTACCCACAGTGTGTTACAAGATTTATTTATTATTCTGAATGAATAGGTGGAAGGAACATCCTCTCCTTTTAAACTTCTTTCATATCTATCGAGAACCATGTCATTATCTTCAGGATGAATTAATTTTGTGAATAAAATATCAGTTAATTCTTCTGCTGAAAAACCTGTCATATCTTCAGCCCTGGGGTTTGAGAATTTAATTAATTCGTCCTGTACAACAAAAATGGCGTCATTGGCGTTTGTAAATAATAGCCTGTAATTTTCTTCATTCTTTCGAAGTTTCTCTTTTGAGCGCTTATGCTCGGTTATATCAATGGCAATTTCAAATCTTACATCTCGTCCATCCGGCCATCGAATTATTCTGTCAACCACCATATAATCTTTATCTAAGATTGGATTATGATGCTCCCACAGATATGGCTTATTTTTTTCTTTAAGTATTATCTCGTTAGTACAAAATTTACACGGGGATTCAAAACCTTGAAACTCTTTATAGCAAATGCCCCCAACAAGGTTTTTCTTAAATACTGTCTTCATAGCATCATTAACATATAGAATCTTGTATGTTTTTGGATCGACGATATAGATTGCCTGATTTATGCTGTTGAATATTGAGAGAAGTTGTTTTCGTTCAAAATCTAAAGACTTCTCAGCAAGCTTACGATCACTTATGTCACGTGCGGTTCCTTGAAAACCTATAGGATTTCTGTCTTCATCAACTAATATTTTGGCAGTTATCTCAATAGCAACCTTTTCTCCATTTTTATGGTCCATATAGGTTTCAAATAATACTCCGGTATTGCTTTCTATATTCTCCAATTCCTGGGCAATCATAGTCATTATTTCCCTCATAACTTCTGGAGAACAACGATCACCTAATGAACTGCCAATCCATTCTTCCTGTGTAAACCCAAGCGTGTCAAAAATGGATGGATTACTATAAGTGAATTCTAAGTCCAAATTCATCTGCCAGATGCAATCAAGTGTATTATCGGATAATAAACGGTATTCTCTTTCACTTTCTTTCAGAGTTTTCAGAGTCTGTTTACGTTCATCAATCTCTAATTGTAACCGTTTATGAGAAGATTTAAGTTTCCGGTTAAGGTTAAAGAAAACACCGACAGATCCGACTATAAAAATAA
>JAFDEW010000401.1 GCA_019310125.1 Deltaproteobacteria bacterium
GGCAGTTCGTTCTTAAACTCGCCGTTCCAGCTTGTTGTGAGCATTGCGCAGCGCTTTCTCAGCCTGTTTGCCTTTGGTAATGTCCAATGCCAACTCAATTGCGCCCACAATTTTGCCGGTGGCACTTTGCACGGGGTACCCCCGGATAAACCAGGCTCTTCCGTCCGGCGTGTATTTTTCCATGACTTCAGGCCGGCCCGTTTTCATGGCTTTCACAACCGGACAATCCGGACACGGATCGGTGCGCCGGGGCCATATCTCATAACAAAAGCAACCCAATATTTGGTCACGGGTCAGATTCACGGATTCACAGGCAGCCCGGTTGGCCCACAACACCCTCATGTCAGTGTCTTGATGAACAACATGCTCTACCAAGCTGTCGAGAATGGTTTCTTTTTCTTGGTTAGCGTCCTTTAAAGCTTTTTCCCCGGTTTTTCGCTCAAGAACTGTTTTTTCGAGTTCATTAACCTTTTGTCCCAGTTCTTGATAGGTCGGCTTTTTACCCATTTTGATGGTCCCCCGATGAGAATTAAATAAAAAGACCCTGATGAGAGACAGATTGCATTTTATTATCAGCGGGCGGGTCAATTAGGATCATTTAAACAGAGTGTATTGAGAAGTTTCGAGACGAGGGCCTTTAGAAATACAGTTCAGATCTATTTTAGAAAGTAATCGCTGTGTTAAATGATCTATTGTTATTTACTCTATTGATATTAACCATGTCAATACGTTGAGTATATGTTTTTGATTTATGATGTATTTTAGAAATTTTCTCGGATTCTTGATGCGCAAGAGATCGGTACAGATCGAGTAAAAAATCGCTCGATTTAGGTATAAGCACTATCAGAAGATGAATTGCTTTAACCGCCGTTCACGGTGGTTATTTCCCGGACATCCCGCGAGAGGTTTCAAAATGAGAAAGCAATGCTTCAATATGTTGTTTTTTGGTTTCCGACACGGGTACCCCTGCAAAAAACTCGGCGGTCCTGCGTCTGCACCCCGGGCAATCTCTTTTGGAATGATTGTGTTCATAATAAATTTCCATGAGTTCGTCCGCGCTTTTTCCATAAATATCGGTCAGGCTGTCATTCTTGCGAAACGCTTCCATACAACAATAAACCTTGCCGTCATTAGCCGAAACAATGAGTGAGGCCGGGCAGGGGACGGACATAAATACAGCTTTGGATGCCAGATTAGACAATGACTCATCCAGGAGATCCTGATAAAACAGATTGCATGCGATTTCAGCAGGCTCTCTTGAGAGGCCATTGCCAAAATAAATTTTTTCCGCCCGGGTCAGAAGATCTTTGTCTTTGGACAGAAAAAAGGTGGTTTTGTCCAGGTAAAGACAGGGCAACATAAACATGCTTTTAAACGCATTCAGAAGCCCGATGAGTGAAGCGGACTCAACCCGGTGATCCGGAGCAATCACCGGCAGCAATATCAGCCTGGGCACTTCCTGATGGATGAAGCCCTCTTTGTCAAATTCGCCGGCCGCTCTTTTCAAGGGCTGGTAATAATAATGTAAATAATAATCTATTTCCTTAGCGGTTGTCGGGCTAACCGAATGGGCAAAATGAAGATAAAGCCGTGCAAACAGGTTGGCCTTGAGAAATTTGCCCACGTCTTTCTGAATCCGTTCAATCCGGGGCATGCTTTCGGGCAGATTTTCGGCAACCAGATAAAGATTAGAGGTCAGGTTTACATATGAAAACAGTCCCGACAATATGCGACACAGCAACTCGAAATCGGCCTTGTCCTGTTGTTTGGCCAGGACCACGTATATTTTTTGTATGGCGGGTTTAATCATCGTCCGTTATTTGTTCGGGTATCACGATACAATCCGCTTCCCTCCGTCAAGGGAATTGGCTTGCCACATACTTTGGATTTTTTGAAGCTCATCGATTCCAAACCATTGGGTTTCGTACTGAGATCCAATGGACATATATGCCGGACGGTTATTGCTCAACGGTCGTATATTGTAATCCGTGTAATGTTTGGCCAGGTGTGTTCCGAAATAGATCTGCATTTGCTGTGAATTGCTATTCCCCGTAATCTTGACGTTGTTTTTTTTCACGAACTCAAGTGTTTTCACCGCATCCTCAAAGGTTTCATAAGGCAGTCCAAACAAGGTAAAAAGTTCTACTTCTATGCCCTGGTCCTGGGCAAGCCGGATGGCCCGGGCTACCTGTTCCGTGTTTATCTGTTTGCCGAGCCGGGTTAATAAACGGTCAGAAGCCGACTCAAGTCCAAAGGCAATAACACCGACTCCGGCTCGTTTCATCTTCTTCATCAACTCGGGAGTTACAAGGTCCACACGGGTTTGCACCCACATCTTCACCTCAATGCCTTGTGTCAGGATTCTGTCGAAAATTTCTATAAGCCGTTCGGGCTTACAGGAGATATTGGGATCGGCAAACCAAAGTCTTTTTACCCCTTTTTTTGTTACCCATCTGATTTCTTCCATGACCCGGTCAACGGAATGAAAGGTTATTTTGTGGTTAAACGCATGGGGAGTGTAACAGTAAATACAGTGATAAGGACATCCGCGAGAGGTCAGCATGACGGCTTCATTCATACAAGAATAGTCAAAAATATCATTCAGATACGGAGAAGGATAATG
>JAFDEW010000402.1 GCA_019310125.1 Deltaproteobacteria bacterium
GGGTATTCGTGTTTATTCGTAGTTAAAAAAGTGCCCTAAACTTCCTGACACCTGAACCCTGACACCTCTGAACCCTTGAACCCTGAACCTCTGAACCCTTGAACCCTGAACCTCTGAACCCTCATTATTCTTTTGACACTCAAATATGATTATCCTATATTTCTTAAAATGAAAATAGCATTTATTCATTATCATCTGAAAACCGGCGGCGTGACAACGGTTTTAAAACAGCAGGTGGAAGCTCTCCGTGATACGTGTGACATGCTGGTATTGACCGGAGAGATTCCGGAATCGCCCTTTGTTTGCGATACGGTTCATATCCCGGGACTGGGTTACGATCGTAAGGATCAAACTAAATCGGACCCCCAAGATATTGCGGCCGCCATCACCCGGGCCATCCATCTAAAATGGAAAGGCGGATGCGACCTGGTTCATGTTCACAACCCCACACTGGCAAAAAACAGGGATTTTTTAAAAATTCTCAGCGCCCTCCAAAACAAAAAGCTCAAACTTTTTCTTCAGATCCATGACTTTGCGGAAGACGGTCGACCCCTGGTATATTTTTCTGAGGATGAATATCTTCAAAACTGCCATTACGGGGTCATTAATTCAAGGGATTACAACATACTGCTCGAATCAGGGTTAAAAGAAAAAGGGTTGCATAAAATTTTCAACACCATAAATCCGTTTGAGTTAAATGCAACGGACGCACCCCAAAAAAACCTGGTTCTGTATCCCATTCGAGCACTCCGGAGAAAAAATATCGGAGAAGCAATCCTTATCTCTCTGTTTTTCAAAAATAATGAAACCCTTGCCATTACGCTCCCGCCCAACAGCCCGGCAGATCTCGAAAGCCATGCGCAATGGAAGGCGTTTGCAGAAGATAAAAATCTGAATGTGATATTTGAAGCGGGTTTATCCCATGAATTTTCAGAACTTGTCCTGTCCGCCAGGTTTCTTATCACCACAAGCATTACCGAGGGATTCGGATTTTCATTTCTCGAACCCTGGACCGCAAAAAAAATCCTATGGGGAAGAAAACTGCCGGAAATATGCCACGACTTTGAGAAAAAGGGGATTCGGCTGGATCACCTTTACACGCGGCTATCGGTCCCTCTGGAATGGCTGGGCAAAGAAAAGTTATTCAGGACCTGGCAGGCGGGGTTACGAAAAGCGTGTTCCCTGTTCCACATAAGGATCGATAAAACGAAAATCCTAACCGCTTTTGAAAAAATAACCGCAAATGAAAGTGTGGATTTCGGACTGCTTGATGAAGCCTTTCAAAAAACGGTAATATCTATTGTGTTATCCGACAAGTCACATCGGGACCGGCTCATATCTCTTAACCCTTTCCTTTTGGATCCCGGAAATGTCCCAGACAAAGAAGCTCTCATACAAAACAACATGAATGCGGTGCGGTTCCATTACAATAAAACCAACTACAGGAAAAATCTCGTTGATATCTATTCCAGGGTAATCAAGGATACGGTCTGCCACAAAATAGACAAAAAACTTCTTGTTTTAAAATTTCTGACTCCCGATGATTTCAGCCTTCTCAAATGGTGAGCTTATGGAAAAAAATGATATGATCTCCGAATATATAACGCCTGTTTCCCCGGTTCCCACGTCTTTGACGCCAAGCGGAAAACTGGAAGAAAAAATAGAGGTGATTCTTTTTGACGTGTATGGCACACTTTTTATCAGCAGATCCGGAGATATCGGCATGGCAAAGAAAAAAACACCTCAAACGGAAAAACTTGAAAAATTGCTTCAAGAATTTGGAATTAAAAAAGATGCCCAATCCGTTTTAAACCGGTTTTACGCTGCCATAGAAAACCAACATGAACTGCTCAAGAAAAAAGGAGTTGACTTCCCGGAAGTTGAAATAGACCAAATTTGGATGCGTGTGCTTGAAACTGACGACATTGAAAGGGTTCGGGCATTTGCCGTCACATATGAACTGATTACCAATCCCGTGTATCCCATGCCCAATCTTGAAAAAATGCTTTCGGTCTGCCAGGATTCGAATGTATTGATGGGCATTATATCAAACGCCCAGTTTTATACCCCATATCTGTTTAACTGGTTTCTTGGCTCACTCCCGGAAGATCTTGGATTTCACCCGGATCTCATCCTTTATTCATACGAATTCGGATATGCAAAACCATCCACATTCATGTTTCAGGTTGCGGCGGAACGGCTTAAACATATGGACATGTCTGTTGGTTCAGCTCTCTATATCGGGAATGATATGTTAAACGATATCTATCCTGCAAAACAGGCGGGATTTAAAACAGCACTCTTTGCCGGTGATGAAAGATCACTGAGGTTACGGGAAAATGATCCCAAATGTAAAGACCTTTCCGCTGATCTTGTGATAACCGATCTTATTCAACTTCTTGACTATATATAATAAGTTCAGAACTCCTGACCTGTATACGTAATTTCAACGTGATATGAAGGTTTAGTCGTAATTTCAGATGCAACAATTTGAACATCGAACCATGGTCGCCTCTGGCGCCGCCGAAGGCGGGTAAACATCGAACGTTCAACGTCGAACGTCGAATGTGGAAGGCGCTCCTGCCCGTCATCGCGAGCTGTACTCAATGCCCTTCGTCC
>JAFDEW010000403.1 GCA_019310125.1 Deltaproteobacteria bacterium
GATTAAAAACCTTAATAGTGATTTGGGCGGTTATTTTTTGTTTCACAGCACTTGCCGACGCACAGGACTATGTGGTGGGTGAGGGGGATGTATTAAAGATCGTGGTGTATGAAAATGAAGACTTGACCACCACCGTAAGGATCAGCGGGGAGGAGATTATCCTTGTTCCACTGATCGGCCGGGTGGATGTAAAAGGGCTCAGCATTTCACAGATTGATGAAAAGATTAAAAACCGGCTTGCCGACGGTTACCTGGTGGATCCTCATGTTTCCATATTTATAGAAGAGTTCAGGAGCAAAAACGTAACGGTTCTGGGGCAGATCAACAAGCCGGGATTGTATGAACTGCAAGAGGAAACCACGTTACTTGAATTGCTGTCAAAAGCCGGCGGCGTGAAAGACGATGCCGGCAGTCACGCCATTATCAAACGAAAACATCAGCCTGACGGGAATCCTGCGAAGATCATCCGGGTTGATTTGAAAAGGTTGCTGGAAGAGGGAGATACCACCCTGAATGTCACGGTAATGGACCAGGACAGTATATACATCACAAAGGCGGATCTTTTTTATATCAACGGGCAGGTCAAAAAACCCGCGGCGTACAAATGGGATCCGGACACCACCCTGCTCAAGGCGGTGACCATGGCCGGCGGGTTTACCGACATCGCTTCCCGCAGACGGATTAAAATCATACGAAAAATAAACGGAAAAGAAGCGGTTCTCTCCAAGGCAAGAGTGGATGAATCGATCCTGCCCGATGACATCATTGTTGTACCCGAAAGCTTTTTTTAATTAGCCACAGACACACACAGACATACACAGACCCCAGTTAAATCCTCCTTTGGAGGGCTAAAAGACAGCATTTAACAGGGCAAGCAACTACTATTTTTTCTCCGGCGGACTCCAGTACCATCTCCCGGAGCTACGGGGCAGGCCTCGCCGGATAAAATCAGTCAGCCCTCCGGACAAAAAATTCAGCTAAATTGAAAACCGTAAGGAATAACAGGTGTTCAGGCTTATTTTAGAAAGTTTCGCGAGTATTTGTTTATGGTTTTTATATCGCGAAGCGATGACTGTTTTTGTTCGAGCGAGTCGCTCGGACAAAAGTCCGTGTGGGTCTGTGTGGGTCTGTGGCCAATTATTTCTATGTGTGTTTGTGTGTGTCCGTGGCTAATTACAAATTATTGATCCATGTAAATCTGTGGTGAATAAATAAAAATTAACAAACCTTTTAATGTAATTGACTAACCGGGAAAACATTATGAACGAAGATATGATGTTGAGAGAAAAAGAGATTAATTTACGAGATTATCTGAATATCTTACGAAAACGAAAACTGATTATTTTTTCAATTTTTATTATCGTCTTTACCGTTGTTCTCATCAAAACACTTACGGCAACGCCGATTTATGAGGCATCCACACGGTTGCTCATCGAAAAAACCGACGCCAGTCCATTAATGCCCAATTACGGGTATACGTCGTATGATCCCGAATTCCTGCAGACCCAGGCACAAATTATCACCAGCCTCCCGGTTGCAAAAAAAGTTGTGAGACAGCTAAACCTCGATCAAACATACGACCGCTATGTTGCGGGCAGGGATGAATCCGGTTTTTCCGTGACCGCGGTTGTGGGCTGGATCAAAGGACTTTATGCGGTTGTTGCAAAAATAACAAACAATGTGTTCGCAAAGCCTGTGAAAACCCTTCAGGAAATAGAGGAACAAGAAATCTCCAGGGCCGATCTCATTGCCGAAATGATCCGTTCCTCGGTTACCGTGGAGCCTTTGGAGGAAACCAAAATTGTAAACGTCAGTTTTATGTCGGCAAACCCCGAGCTGGCTTTGATCATTGCCAATGCCACGGCAAAGGCCTATATTGACCAGCTTTTGGAAATGAAGCTGCAAGCGTCAAATTATAACCGGAAATGGATGGGCATCAAGGGAGAGGAAGAGGCTGGAAAACTTAAAAAAGCGAAAAAAGCACTCAATGAATACATGAAGGCCAATGATATTGTGACCATTGAAGACCGGGCCACCATCATCCCCCAGAAACTGGCCCAGCTCAGCACCGGATTGGCCCAGGCCGAAACCCGGCAAAAAGAGCTTGAAACCCTTTACGCGAAAATCAGACGCTCACAAAACAACTACGAAGAGCTTGAAACCATTCCGGTGATCGCCGATGATTCGGTTTTGAAATTGATCCGGGATCAGATTTTAAAAGTCGAGCAGAACATTATGGAGCAATCCAATAAATACGGGCCCAAGCACCCGGTCATGGATCGTGTGAACAGCGAACTTGCAATTCTAAAAACCAAACGCAATCAAGAGATCCGTCACATCATCAGAACCGTTAAAAACCGATATGAGCTGGCCAATTCCAATACACGGGATTTAAGGGAAATGCTCGATAACACCAAAAAACAGGCGGTCAATCTCAACGAAAAATTTATCCAGTACGAAATTTTGAGACGAGAAATTGAAAACCACCAGAATCTTTTCAATGCCTTAACCAGCAAAGCAGATGAGCAGAGTATTACGGAAAAGGCACAAAACATTAATGTATGGGTTGTGGAGAAAGCCCAGCTCCCCGAATTTCCCTCAAAGCCCAACCGCAAG
>JAFDEW010000404.1 GCA_019310125.1 Deltaproteobacteria bacterium
TTATGAAGGAGAACGCTTTACAAATGGTTTTTTTATCGAAATGCCATAAAACTTTTATGGTGATGCTGATATTGTTTCTTGGGATATTTAGATCTGTTGCTTTCAGCGGTGATCTTATTAAATATGACCCGGACATTTCGGGGAAAATAGTAGATTATGATACACAGAGACCCATGGAAGGAGTTGTCATTTCTGCTGTCTGGTTTCACGAACAGTTTCGTTTGTCCGAAGCCTCCGAAAGACGATATTGCGATTATTTTGAAACGCTCACCGATAAGAATGGTAATTTCAGGATACCGGGGAAAGGGTTGTGCATCATAAGGAATATTTATCCGCCGACGATTTCGATATTCAAGGCGGGTTATTCCATTTTACACTTGCAAAATTTGGCCCTCCACTCAAGGCAAGACCTCCCGTCGCGTGATGAAGTGAAATGGGTCGACGGTAAGGCGATCATACTTTTTCGTAAAAAATCGTCGGAGGAAAGAAAAAGGTATCTCCAAGCGCATACAGCGGTCCCACTCTTCCAAATGATGCGTGACGGTGTTCCATCTGAAAAAACTCGACTCTATGTAAGGGAACTCGAGAAAGAATACGAAGCGGCCGAAATGGTGAATGACCAGGGCTGCTTACGGTATAAGAAGGGGGGAATATTCCCCGCTAAAGAAAACTCTTTAAAACGAAAATCATCAGAATGACCGTGAAATGGGGCTGGGCCACAACAACATATTGAAATAATATATAAAACGTTTTAAATTGGCGTCAAATAATGCCGTAACTGGCCATTTATAGGGTCAAAAACACAATAGTGTCTCAACATATTGACATCAATAAATTTTTCAGGCCATGGCAAGATATGCCATGTTCGATTTCTGTTCAAAAGATAGACTTGTTTGATGTAAAAGCTCATACAAGGGGTTAGGCAATATTATTTTATAGTCTATTTTATAGTCATTTGGAGATTTTCAAAATGCCCGGAAAACCGACCTATGAAGAAATAGAGCAAAGACTTAAGGATTTAGATAAAGAATCAGTTAATTGCAAACGGACAGAAGAAGCTTTGCAGAAGAGCGAGAAGCGTTTTAAAAATGTTACAAACAGCATTGAAGAGCTACTGGTATTGCTGGATCAGAATTTCAAAGTACAAATGATAAATTCTAAATTGGCCAAAGCCTACAATGTTTCTCTCAATGAGTTTCCCGGGAAATACTGTTATGAGCTTTTCTACGGACGCAAGCACATCTGTGAAGGTTGTCCGGCAATCAAGGTTTTAAATGAGGGCAAAGTGATACGCGGTGCCCTTCGATACCGGCCGGATGGTCGTATTTTTGACAGAACTGCTTATCCCTTCATTGAGGATAACGGTGACATCACCGGCGTTATCGTCATCGGTTGTGATATTGCCCAGCAAAAGCAGGCTGAAGAAAAGCTTCGGGAGAGTGAAGAAAAATATCGTCTTCTCGTGGAATCTACCCCTGATTGGGTTTGGATGTGCGACAGAAAAAGTCGACATACATTTTCTAACAACTCGGTAAAAGAGATTTTAGGGTATGAGATTCATGAGATATTGGGCACTACAGCGCTTAATCTGATACACAAAGAAGACCGGAAATCCGTTCAAAAGTGGTTCCAAAACGCAAAAAAACAGAAAAGGGGTTGGAGGGGTTCTGTAATACGTTGGCATCATAAGGACAAATCTATACGGTTTTTAGAGACTATTGCGGAACCGATTTTTGACGATAAAGGTAACCTGATTGGCTATTCCGGCATTGATCGTGATGTAACCGCCCGCAAACTGTCGGAGATGGCGTTGCAAAAAGCCCATGATGAACTACAAGAAAAAACCATAAGGTTGGAAGTCAAGAAAATTAGTCTTGAAGAAATAAATACGGCAATAAAAGTATTATTAAAAAAAAGAGAGGAAGATAAGATAGAAATAGAAAAAAATGTACTGACAAACGTAAAAGAATTGATTGAGCCATATTTTGAGAAAATCAAAAAAACCAAACTGGATGATCAACAGGAAGCTTTATTGAGTATTATAGAATCATATCTGAATGAAATTGTTTCTCCATTTACTCGGAAAATGTCCTTGAAATATTTAAACTTGACCCCCACAGAAATCCAGATAGCAAATCTAATCAGACATGGCAGCAGCACCAAAAAGATAGCAGAAATTATGAACGTATCTCCAAGGACGATTGAGACTCACAGAAAAAACATACGAAGAAAGATTGGTTTAGAGAGCAAGAGGGCAAACCTCAGGTCCCACCTTTTGTCCCTCCATTAATTGGGTATTTTAAATACACATTATACACCCATTAATTCCGTCTTGATTTTTGAAAATAGTTTATTTATTATTTAAACTTAGTTGGAGGAAAGCTCGCCATCTTGCTTGGCAGCTCCTGCCTATGCCTCCTTATTATATGGGAAGGGGTGGTTTTGCCCGAAACTACCCTTTCTCATAAAACCCAGGAGTATGATAGTGAAAACTTGTCAAGCTTGCGATCAATTCGAAAAGCGCGTAAAGGAATGGAACTACTGGAGTGGTGCGATTGATCCCCTACCTTATATAGATAATATGATTAAACCTCACAAGCACCTGATTTTTGAAGGTAATGTGCTCGTATTCCAGTGCCTGAAGTGCGCCTGGTGGTGGAAACTCTCCGATTGGCCGGTATTCGGGTGCCTTGATGTTTTGCCTTACTTACCGAAACGTAATTCATCACTTTAGAAGAGACTTCTTTTAGCTAAGAAAGGGGTTTCCAATGAAAGAGCGACGTCAGTATGAAAGGTTTATGTTTGCACTCCCCGTAAGAATTGAAACCATGATGACAGGCAGAAAAAAGGTTTTAGATCTTGCAACCAGAGACATATCTGTTTCCGGAACATTTATTGCTACACTAACGTTTTTTCCACAAAGGACAAGGTTTATTTTGGATTTCACCCTTCCGAGTGACAGCATTAAAGGTCCTAAAAACGCGAAGAGTTTGAGGGGTTATACAGGAAGTATGGTACGTTCCACCCCTTACGG
>JAFDEW010000405.1 GCA_019310125.1 Deltaproteobacteria bacterium
AACAATTTTTGAATACTACTATTGTCAATAGAGTCCTATCCATTTTCGGGGGTAGGCTTTTTTTGCATTTTTGTAGAAAATACGATATATGCAATTTAAATTGAGACGCGCTTACCGGTGCTCCTGGCAAGATAACGCAATTCAAGCACACCTATCCTTTCCTTTGCGATTTTTGTACGCCATCCCACGTTAGAAAATCTTAGGCAAGTGAATTAAAAAAACCCTTTGAGATTAATTTATATGAGTCATTAGGTTCATCTGATGGTAGTTTCGTCAAAATCCAAGACACAGTAATCTTGCCAAAAAGGAAATTATATGTCATAAAAATTATAAATATAACTGCAACCCAAATGGAACATTAGAATATATATGATAAATCTTTAGCCAATCTTTTAAAATAAGCTATCCAGGGTCTATTCAAAAAGTACGAAAAGGAAATTAATGGAGAATAACAATAATACATCAAGTATTGCTGAAGTCCAAACGCGAATATTTCAAATCATTTCGACTATGCCAGAAGCACACAAGCGAAAGCTCCTCACCGCTTTGGAGAAATGGCAATCCAAATTTGATGATAAGCAAGAATCCAGGCTCAATGACAAAAGGGAACATACCAGGAAACCTATTTCTCTCTATGCAATCTGTGAAACTAATGGTTGCTACTTTAGAGATTTCACTAAAGATGTAAGTGCTGGAGGAGCATTTATTGAAACTAAAACCAATCTATCTCTTGACGAAGGACTTTTTATGACTCTTTTTCATAAAAGTTTAGAAACCCCTGTTAGAGCTACTGGTAAAATTGTGAGAGTTGATCCAATGGGAGTAGGTATAAAATTCATCAAAACTATACCCGGAATGTATTTGTTATAATCACAGCAACCATAAAGAGATTGATAACCGGAAAATCTTTGCAATTGTTCGTAAAGACAAAAAGTGTCTTAGGAAGTTGCATAAGTCGGCAAACAGAATAAGACATATTTATATTGAAACCAAAGACATATTTGCCACCGGTGCTTTCATCTATAGAAAGAGGTTTCTTATATTTTAAATAATACACAGTTTATTATAAACTCTTCCAACCCGAATAAAAGAACTATAAAACTGATACAATTGGAAAATTGTATGTGCACGATGTTTCAATCAAGTTCAGAAAATATAGACATTCGTTTTAACAGACCGATCGAACTATTTGTTTAAATTGATTTTAAATTTTAACAATTAAGGCGGTATCAATGAAAGAGCAACGTCTATATAAAAGACATGCGGCCAGGCTCCCTTCAAGACTGGAACCCGTAATTCCGTCAAGCACAGAAAAGATTTATCATCTTGAAACCAAAGACATATCTATCGGCGGAGCATTTATTTATATCAAGGACTCCTCATACTTTCCCCAAGGAACACGGTTTATTATGGACGTCACCATACCGAGGGGCAGTATTAAAGAACTAACTGTCGTGAAGAGTTTGATGGAATGTACCGGAACCGTGGTGCGTTCAACCTCCGAAGGTATAGCGATTCAGTGTGATGAAGAATGTGAGATTATGAGTATAAGGGGCTCGTAACTTGCAACAGCGGAGGTCAAATTCTTCTGTCTGTTAATGACGGATTAGGCAGAGTCAGCAACCGATTCCTTGAAACTGCATTGAATATAACATTTATAGTGGTTCTAAAGAAGTGAAGGAGAATAATTCCTAATGCCGAAAATATATCCAATAGGCGGTGTAAAAGGGGGAGTTGGAAAAACTTTTATCACTGCCAACCTTGGAGCACTATTTGCAAATCGGGGTAAAAAGGTTGTGCTGATTGATTTGGACCTGGGCGCCTCAAACCTCCATACCCTGTTGGGGATAAAAAACCCTCAAAACGGATTAGATAGCTTTTTGGATAAAACAGTGCAACAGCTTGAAAGTGTGGCTTTTCCAACAAATATCCCGAATCTTTTTTGTATTAACTCGTTGCATTGCTCCATGGAAATTGCGAATCTGTTTTACGCTCAAAAGCTAAAAATAATAAACGCAATAAAAAAACTTCCTTTCGATTATATTTTACTGGACCTGGGGCCAGGGACAAATTTTAATACCCTTGATTTTTTCTTAACTTCCAACGAAGGAATTTTAGTATGTACTCCTGAACCTACAGCAATCGAAAATTCCTTTCGCTTTTTTAAGACCGTCTATTTTAGAAAATTGAAACAGGTTTTAAAGAGGCACGCTTTTGAGTCAGCGATCACGAGCACTTCTATTAATTTTAATAATCCGGCATTGAAGCCATCTAATATCATAGAATTTATTTTAAAATATTATCCTGATGAAGAACGGATTCTAAGAAAAAAAATAAGTGAATTTAAATTCAAGTTTATTTTTAATCAGTTTCGCCAAAATTTAGATTCAAGACTAGGTGACCAATTTGAAACCATATGTAATAGGCATTTGTATTCGCAATTTCAGTTCCTTGGGAATGTCAGCTATGATTGGCGAGTTTGTGATTCAGTTCTTTCCAGAAAACTTTATGTCAATAAATATCCTTATACACAACCATCAATCGATCTGAAAAAAATTGCAGACAAGATAACAAACAAAAGACAATCGGCATCACTGACATCTCTCGAAGAGTT
>JAFDEW010000099.1 GCA_019310125.1 Deltaproteobacteria bacterium
TGATCCCAGGGCAAGAGATAGCCGGTAAAATTGGAAAATAGAACTGTACAAAATAGTCCCAAACCAATAATCCAGTTGAACTGGCGAGGCGGGTGGAACGCACCTGTAAAAAATACGCGTAGAAAATGCAGAAAGACAATGATCAGAAGCAACTTACCGCTCCAATGGTGGATATTTCGGATCAAACTTCCGAAAAGCACGTCGCGCTGAAGATAAAGAATCGATTCGTAGGCTTTCTCCGGTAAAGGCTCATAAACGAATTTGAGCAACACGCCTGTTCCCATGAGCATCAGCACCAAAACCACAGCCATTCCACCAAGTCCCCATGTCAGCGTCAATTCAAGGGTACGTTCCGGAATCGTGCGGGGCCGAAAGTGTAATATCAAGGTGTTGAAAAACCGTCGATACCCCTCTCGATCCTTCACCGGCTGTAACTGACCTGGAAAAATGGAATGGCGGACCCGCTGAAAAAGCGTTCGTTTTTTAAGTATCGCTCCTTGATCCGGCATTGCTCAACCTTTTACAAAGACTTGGGAATGTGTACTTGTCTAATATGGTTCATTCATAACCCAAGGTGTCTATTCTGTCAAACAGATGCTGTTCGATGAGATCTCATTATATTCGTCTCTCCATTTTCAATGACACCTTTCATTCTTTTAGGTTCTAAGAGACCTTTTTGTTCTCCCCAACCAGGATCAGATTGAACATTTTTTAGCGGAGCCGGATGGCAGCATTCCATTCTGATGGCATAAACCAAGAGCTATTAAAAGATTTTTAATTTTAAATAATTGTAGAATTTTCGAGACGTTCATTTGGGTTACTCGGTTCGGGGTTCCATCATCAAACACGGACTCTCTTCTTCCTTGTCTTTCCTGATGAGGTACCATAGGTACCCAAGCGCACGTACCGGCAAAAACACGACCGGCATGAATATTTCTCCATACAGTTTTGCGGCCTCCTGAAACGGGAGCTTTCGCACCTTAGGGTCGGCAATCGGACCATTGATCGTCACCGCCGAGGTCATCCCCCGAAACCCTTTCTTGGGTTTGGGCTGGAGAACCATCTTCATGGTCTCTGTATGAAGGTCGATGTGCGCACCCCCCCTGGCAAACATATCGGGGGTGTCGATATAGACGATCTCACTCTTTCCAATGCCCCCTTCAAAAATAAAGCGAAGTGCCATACAATTGAGATCCTTGTATTCCGCCTTTGAACGGATTGCACTCAAGAAGTCTACAGCGTCTGCACCCATGAACTCGACCACCCGCTTAATCTTTCCTTTTTCGATGGCCAGGCCAATTTCCCCTCCAAGAGCTTTAGCAATTTCTCGAGGAGAATTGCCCGAGCTTTGCAAATCAGCAACCAGATTGAGCCGGCCTTTAAGATAAGGGGGTTTGTGAATATGGGCAAGCAGTGCCCCAATGTCAACATCCTCTGCGATCACTTTCAAGGCCATCTGAGGTTTTGAGCCAACAGCATCAACGGTGAAGTCAATGGAAGCAAAGCCGCTTTTGTAAGTAACCCTTGCAGGGGCAACCTCAAGCTTACCGTCCTTTAGTGACATATCAACGTCGAGCTTATTCAGAATGAAGTCTTTTCCCCTTAATTTGTCCACATCGACGCTCGCAGACAAATCAATGGCTTTCAGTGCATGAAATGACAAGGGGGTGTCACTGAACAAGCGCTTATCAGGTTTTGACGCAGATTTGCTTTCAGAAGGCAGGTCCTCCGCTTGCTCGGGATAGAATCCCAGGTCCGACAGATTCACCGTCGGTGCAACGATCTTTGCCACAACGCGGGGACGTTGTTGGGTGCGTGAATGGCTGATGGTCGTGCTAAACTTCGAGCTTCCGAGGTGTACGGTGCCTTTAAAAGCGCCCTTTGTCATGTTGCCTGTGATTTGACCTTCCAGGTTCGGGGCACCAAAACGCGGGAGTTCTATCCCGAGGAAAGACTGGAGACTCGATGTATCAGACGCACCCGCAGAGATGTCTCCTTCAAATCCATAGGTTTTTCCTGTTTCTTTGACTGCGCCGCGCGCTTCCACAAAGAGTCGTTTTGGGCCGTTGGTTTCCACTTTTAGCTCTTCGACCCGCATGTTCTTGGGCGTACCTGAAACTCTGAACTTGCCTGCAACTTCATAGTCCTCTGGCGCTGATTCCTTCAATAATTTCATAACCCAGGGCTTGCTGGTTGTCTTGAACGAGGCCTCAACCACCTTCCGGTCACCTCCCCGGAGACCGCCGGCTTGCCCCCGAATCTGCAGGAATGCCCCCTTCTCTGTCCCGGCATCTAATTCGAACACTTCAATGTCCAGAATGCCCACACGTCCGTCGCGGTCAACAATGCGGGCCTTTAACGCCAGGGGTTGCAGGTCGGGAAGGTCCAAGTCTGAAGCCCCCGGTATGGCGGCAAGGTTCGGAGCCGAAGCAGTCACTTCAGCATCAAATCCACGGAGAGAGATCGCACCACCTTTTACGGCCATGTCTACCGAGCCTGCGCCTTTCAGCCAAAGGCCTTTTTGGGAGCCCATGGAGAGTTGGATATCTTTGAAACCATATACGCCCTTTTGTTCGACGATGCGCAGAGTTGTTTTCAGGGGGCCAAGGTTGGGCAAACTGATGGCTGCGAGAGCGGCCAACGCTGAGGCTTCATTTGCATCGATGGACCCGACGAGGTTAACATCTGAAGGAAGCTCACCACCGGACAGGGGCACACGGCCTATACGTCCTTGCCACTTCGCACGCACCGGCCCGGATTTACCAAGCGTTATGGAAAGATCTTCAATGGCGAGAGCCTCGCTCGTTCCGATGATTCGCGCCTTGCCCAGTAACGGTCCAGAACCGGACAGATACTGTCTGCCCAGAAGTGGTTTGGCAGCACCCATGTCAGGCGCGGTCACTCGGGCCCGAAGATCGATCTGAACGGGTCTGTCTTCGGCCTCGTCCAAGGGAACCTGAACGGCCCCGGCCGTCTCCACCTGAAGCCCTTGAGCATGGGATGAGTGAACCGCAAGGTCTTCAAATCGGAGTAGATCCTCGGAATAAAGCACCCGCCCCTTGGCTGACATGGCGCCTAGCTCGGGCAGGAAGTCAATCGCCGGGAACTTCGCCGATATGGTCGTGGGAGATGACAGCTGAAAGTGGAGGTCCAGTTCTCTGAAATCGGGCACCTTGCCCATGGCTCGACTGAAACCCATGGTACCCTCAGCCTGAATGGTTGTTCCCTGTTCGTTGGAACCGTTCAGCGTCAGGGCCTCAACCACATAGACGCCGTCTCCGTCACGTATACGTCCCTCCCCTTTAAGGCTTTGTATTTCAGGCAGGTCTTCGGGCAACAGCATCTCAAGGACGTCTTTGCTCATACACGACCCGGATACTTCTAAGGAGGTATCCTTTCCTGTCAAAATGTTTCCAATGGAGCCCTTTGCGGCCAGGTTAAAATCTGAGGCCCTGGAGACGGCTAACTGTATGTCTGTCAGACCGGGAGAAGACGCATCTCCAACGATTTTTGCATCCAGGCTCAGCTGACCAAGGTTCGGAAAGTCGGCATTAAAAATACGCAGCAGGGTTGCCGTTTCACCTGCTTCAGCAACCACGCGCACATTTAAGCCACGGACATGCATAGGGTCGTCTATGGTGCCGGACAGGGTCAGTGCAAGCCCTGGAGTATTCGCCCTAAGATCCACCGGATACGGTTCGTCACCCTTTAGCATGTCAGCCAACGATCCGAATTGGCCGTCAATTTTAAATTCCCTTGCGTTCAAGGTCCCTTGGCCTTTCACATACAAGGCTCCCTGGTCGTTGACATCGTCTAAGCTGAGCTTCCCCAACAGCAAACGGACAGCCTCACTTTTGTCCTCATCCGATATGGTTAATTGCACATTGCTCAGGGAAACACTTTCAAGAACTGGAATGAGAATATCAAAAGGCTTCCCTTCCTCAGGCTTGAGAACACCTGCCCGATCCTCTGCCCGACGAACCATCGAGACTGTCGCATCATCAATCAGTAGATGTCTTATCAAGACAGTTTTAGATAAAAGCGGCAGGAGTACCACCTTCACTTCAAGCCGGCCTATCTCGGCAGTGGCAGGATCGGGGCCGGAGACATCACGAATTCGTATCTTTGATGCTGTAATGAATGGTTCTGACGACAGCTTTACTGAAAAGGGGCCTTCCACGGACACTTCCAATCCGGCAAAGTATTTAGCCGCCCGAGTCGCGATCCATCGGTAGTGGTCATCATTGAGGGTAACGATGAGAATGGCCAGTGCTGCCACACACAAAACCATTGTGGCAACCAATACCAGTAAAATTACTCTTATCCTGCGCATAATTTAAACCTTCATATCACATTAATATCAAATAACATCTCAACTTCTTTTAAGTTATTATAAGACTCAACGACCTTCTTTGTTTTCAAATCCTGTCTGCTTGTTGTGAGAATAAATTAACCACCCCGCCCCAAGCGGATGGGATAAATGATAATTTAATTTATAATATTTATTCACTAACATCTAAAATTTCGGCTATTTATCAATATCGGAAATTGTTGGTGCGAAAATCGGTGTTTTATGGAAATTGTGCTTTTCACTTAACCGTTTAATTATTAATGGGTATTTCGAAGGAAAGCTCCAGGCGCCCTCTTCTTTACGCATTAACAGCCCCCTTTCCGGCGCCTTAAGGCCGTATCTTAGTGTCAACAGAATATCGCTGTTTACCCACGGACTTTTTATAAAATAACCGTGTCCGTTACCCGAGGCGGTGTTTTCAGCCTCAGCAACATCAATGATCACCGTTTTTTCCAAATCTTTCAGAGACTGAAGGTCTTCAGGCGTCAGCCCCAATTCTCCGGGAGCGCCCAAACGGGGCCATCCAAAAAATCTTAATGCCCAGTTCAGGGCAGTATCATTTGCATTGGTGTAAATGGTAATGTTTTCTGCGATATCATCAAATCCATCCCTGTACCTTGCCGCAAATAGCATCAAGTCAATATCCGGTGCCGTAAATATCACCTGATCTATTTTCAATGTTTTTTTCAACTGTGAGACCTGAATGCCATAGGCCATGAGCCTAAGCTCATGTAATGCTTGACTGACAATACGTGCACCGGCGCTGTAACTCAGGATATGAATATTCTCTGCTTCTGTTCTATCAGCCAAATAAAGGAGGAGCATTCGAAAGTGCTGTGCCGTAAATGCAGCAGTTTCGACATCGGAAAAGTAATCTCTGAGCCGCTGTTTTGAAGGCCAGGAATAGGCAATAAACGCGCCGGGACAACCCATATAATACCACAACTCGGCTGCCACCAGAACGGGGTATGTGAAGTCCACCTTAAATCCGGGAACAAAAATAAAAATGCTCTTTGTATCTGAATTTGAAAGGCGATGATTGATACGGGCAATGAAGGGATCATCGGTTTGTATCCCTTTATGAAGCGAAGCTTCGAGCGTTTTTTCAGCAGAACCGATTTTGTAAAGGGTTTCGATATGTTCGATGTTCATCGGTAGCGCCTTGGGTCGCTTTTCCATCAAACTTATCGCACGTATTTCAGGCCAATTCATTTCTCCGGACCCGAGACGGACTTTTGCAATACCTAAAGAAAGACTCCTGCTGCGCTCGTTTCCATAAAATGCAGGATGAAAAGGACCCATTTCGACCGGTTCTCTGTCAGTTGCGTAATAGACATCAAAAACCGGAGGAGATACGTCCTCAGGAAGAGCTAAAAAAGGCTCCAGTCTGCTGTCTTTGTAAATTAGCGGCGTTGACATTAATACTGTATCCTTTTTTATAGGTCGGTTGTAGATGAATAGGAATAGGATACCCAGCAGGATGAATCCCGTAATAAGCCACTTTATGGAAAACCATTTTCTCATTTCGCAAACCCTGCTTTACCCTCTGGCTTAGCCAGATGGACGAATTCGAGCGGATCGTTTATGGGAAAGGGCAGTGCGACATGTGACAGAGAGTAAATCCCTTTAGGCCATTTTAGACCAAGGGATATCTCGGTAATCTTTAAACTGCCCGGTATTTTTCTACGAACGACAACACCCCGACTATCATTACTCTCGTTGGTCACAAGACTGACTGTGAAAGATAGACTCTCATCGCGGAAAATGGCATCTATCTTCGGCCCGGGATCTTCTTTGAGCAACTGCTCTACTTCAGAGACGCGGTTGATGTCGTTACACATATCCCAAAATCTACCAAAAATCAAAGAAGTAAAATCTGTTGGCAGGATATCTTTCTGTAAGTGCTCGCCTTTATTGTAATTAAAAACAACATATTAAGGCGATTCATCAACACCTTTAGTAAACGACTTGCGGCTAACCCTGCCTTGTGTTTTGAGAATATTGATTATTTCTAAGTTTTCTTCTGACTCTTACAAGACTATTTAGACTGAAAATAAATAAGAGTATAAATGCCAGGGTGGGGATGAGACCAATCGTTAAGGCAATCCGACTCATTCCCACAATGGGTAATAGGCTCAATCGGATAATTATTTTTAATTTCGAATGTTTGGTTATGAAGTCAGCCACCGCAGGTGAGTGTATGTAATAGAAATCCACGAGGGCTTTTCCAACGCTGTTGGTAAGCAGGAAACGGTCGCGGAATTCGCGCAGAATCTTAACATCTGGTGCCGTTGAATTGCCGTAAGCTGCGGTAGCTATAAAACAGTGAATGCTGCTACCGCTATCGCCGACGTGAATACCTGAAGTCATATATCCAGCAGCAATAGGGTCTTGTATGGTACCCACAGTGGAATCTTCGTCAGCAGATGAGTTGTCTATTATAATGTACCTTAATTTATTTCCGTTTAGAAAAACATTTCTGATGCCTGTGCTATTGTTGGCAGGATAAATCCGAATCCACGTGCCGTTAGTTATCTTGTAAAAATAAGGACTTGATGGAAGTGATGCCCAAGTAATGGAGATATCAGCGGTATTATTGACACCGGTGGCTGTAAAACTGACGGTTTCGTTGACCCTAAAGTTTAGTGGAGCACCGCCTGGAAGGCCAGGTGATGTCACATTTGATATGTTACAGTCTGCACATCCGACAACAGCAGCACTGCTGTTACATACATCACCAAACCCATCTCCATCCACATCCGCCTGATCATCATTAACATTGTTCGGGCAGTTGTCAGCAGAATCCTCGATCCCGTCTCCATCTGCATCCGGAAATTCCAAACGCACATTGTCAACTTGCCACCACCGGTCCTGATCGGCAACATTAATAAATCGAATTTGAACGGTCTCATCGAAATAGGCCGAAAAATCAAGACCCACCTTTAAAGGACCGCGTTTATCTACCTCCCAATGCAACAGATTGCTCCACGTTCCGCCCCCGTCCGTTGTAATATCGACCTCGGCCATATCGGTTAAATAGTTGTAGTCGGTATTGAACGTGAAGTGTGCATTGAGGGGGACATCAAAGGAGGGAGTAATCAACTCAGTATCCGCACACCCTTCATAGTCCGAGTCGACAATTGCAAAGTCCCCGGATCCACCGGTCAGATTCCCTCTTCCCCCGGCGTCGTTGCTTTGCCAAACGCCGCAACTGCCACTCCTGTTATCCACTATCGTCCAGGTGCCGGGAATGCCGGCTTCAAACTTTTCATATAAAACGTCAGCGGCAAATGAAGGGATTCCTGCCGCAAGAATGCCGATAATTAAGACCACAAAACAAATGCGTTTCAAGATGTACCTCCTCCTGAGGGCTCGCGCAAAAATAACTTCATATTTTGATCTCTCACAGAGACCACAAAGAACACAGAGATTTGATCTGGATTGCTGAGAGGGCAATCCAGATCAAACTTTCATCTAGCTATCGCCGGAATTTTACCCCATCAGGGATTGAATGTAGTTCTGATTTTGGATACTGCCCTGTTGAATAGGGCTCCCTTTAGGGAAATTCAATGGGGTAAATCTTTTGGCAACCAGAAAACATTTTCTACTGTATCACCCGTGCAGACCCATCAGGGCGTCGCAACACCCGAACCAGGTCTCCCTCATCAAATCTCTCGTCTGCTGCCTGAACAATGGATACGACCTGGCCGTTATCCAGCTTTATCGTAATCTCCAGGCCCTTCTGACGGGTCGCGTCCTCCTCTATAGCACCGCCTGCCGCGGCGCCGGCGACTGTGCCGGCAGCCCTGGCCACACCTCTACCCGAACCACCGCCAATCGTGCTGCCCAAAGCAAAACCCATGATTCCCCCCGCCAAACCGCCCAAACCGGATTTGGTTCCTTCTATCAGCACCTCTCTCACCATGATCACTTCTCCTTCATGAACCGTTTGGACTTTCTGGGCCTGATCGCGGGAATAAGTACTGCCCGACATGCTTGGCGCGCAGCCAACTGCAATAAAACCGATGAGAACAATAAGCAATCCATTTTTAACTGTCTTCATGTTCCGTACCTCCTCTAACACAAATTGGTATCATTTTTTTAATAGGTCATTTACATTCTGTAAATTTTGCCAGATTAACTGAAAATCGTTTCTTTCATAAAGCCTTGGAAGAACATGCTTGGAAGCAACATTTGCATAACC